>JANLUE010001354.1:0-18455 GCA_031363325.1 Gemmataceae bacterium | reverse complement strand
GATCCTCTTCATACGATCGCGAATTCTCTTCGCAATTTCCTCGCAACCCGCGAGGAAATCAACAGATATCATTGAAGCGCAGCGAGGCCGCCGCCCGAGCGAATCATGCCCCGGCCGATCGTGCGAGGCCGGGGATCCCGCAGGTCGCTACGGTACTGAGTACTCCGTACTCAGTACTTCCGAGCCTCTCCCATGCGTCCGCTCTTTCTCGCGGTCCTTCTCCCGCTCGGCGTCGCGGCCGAGGCCCCCATCAAGTTCACGGCCCCGGTGGCGAATCAGGTGATTCAGCGCGAGGGATACGTTCCCTCGAAGGCCGGCCCGCACGAACCCGGCGGGCCAGAGCTTGGCCGCGCCGATGTCCGGATCGCCGCCGAATTCGCCGCGACCGAAGGCGAGACGTTTCAGGCTCGCGTCGTCGCACTCGACGATTCGTTCGGGGCGGGATTCGATTGGCGGGACATCAAGGGCACCCGAACCGATTCAAAATGGACCGGTTCAATTCGCGTGCCGGCCGGGGGGTGGTATCGGCTCGAATTGCGGGCAACCTCCGGGGGCAAAGTTTACGCAACCGGGTCCGTGGAGCCGATCGGCGTTGGCGAAGTGTTCCTGATCGCGGGCCAATCGTATGCCGAAGCGGCGAACGACGAACTCTTGAAGGTCGAAGAGAAACGTGGTCGCATCGTCCTGTTCCATCATCCGAAGGGCACGTGGGCGACGGCGCACGACACGGTCGGAGGGACGATCTGGCCGCCGACCGGCGACTTCCTCGTGCCGATCCTGCGTGTGCCAGTCGGGTTCGTGAACGTGGCGGTCGGTGGGACGGCTTCGCGGCAATGGCTACCGGGCGAGACTCTCTTCAAGAACGCGGCGACGGTCGGCAAGGCGGTCGGTCGATTTCGCGCCGTGCTTTGGCAGCAGGGCGAATCGGACGTGATCGAGAAAGTCTCGACCGAGCAGTACGTCAAGAACGTGACGGCGATTCGCAACGGCCTCGTAAAGGAATGGGGCTTCGCGCCGCCGTGGCTCGCCGCCAAATCGACCCTGCACCCAACCGTCTACAACGACCCGGACGGCGAACAACGGATTCGCACCGCGATCGACCAACTCTGGAAGACGGACGGCTTCCGGCCCGGCCCCGATACGGACGTGCTGGCTGGCGAGAATCGCGGCGGCCCAAAGACCAAGCGACACTTCACCGGCATCGGCCAACGTCGGGCCGGCCTGATGTGGTTCGCGGCCATCTTCGCGGAGTTGAACCGGGAATGAGCCGCCCCGCTTGCCGCCACCCGCCAAGCTTCTAAGATTGTACCTTCCTTCCAAACCAACGCGGCTCGCGTTCAAGGAGTTGGCTCATGGCTGGTCGTCGTCGCGGAGCAGGGCGTCGCAAGGTGGGGCGGAAGAAGCGCCGAATGCGATCGAAGATTCGCCACCGCAAGTAACGGTTGAGTTGGCCGGAGTCCGCCTCTCGAACTGGCCCGGACTTCGGCCCCCGGCTGAAGGTCCGCTTCCCGCCCGAATAAACTCGCGCTCCCCGCTCGCGTCTGGCCGACCGCCCGCCTTTTCCCAAACCACAATTTTCACGATGGCTCCGCCGCTCCGCTCCCGGTGCGGGGGCCTCGACCCGTTTCCCCGGCCGCTCGCGTCATGCCCCAGACTGACCTCCTCGATTCCCTGTTGGCCAACCCGCGCATCCCGACCCTCCCGGCCGCCGCGATGCGGGTCCTGGAAAAAGTCGGTTCGCCGGACTGCACGCTCGACGCCGTCGGCGAAATCGTCCGCCAGGACCCGGCCCTGTGCGGGCTCATCGTCAAGACGCTGAACTCGGCCCTCTATTCGTTTTCACGCCCGGTCGTCTCGGTCGATAAGGCCCTGGTAATGCTCGGGCTGACCCGGATTCGCTCGCTGATCCTGACGCTCTATCTGCCGGCGATCAAGAACTCGTGTCCGCCGTCGCCGTTGATGGCCGACTTCTGGCGTTCGTCGGTCATCGGGGCGATCGTCACACGCGAGTTGTCCGCCCGGTCGAGTCGTCGCGACCCGGAAGCCGACTTGCTCGCGGCGCTGATGCGCGACCTCGGCCAACTCGTTCTGCATCAGGCGATGCGCGAGCCATACGAACAAACTCTGCGCTCACTCGGCGAACGACCACATGGGGAGTTGGGCCAACTCGAACAAGCGGACATTGGGCTGACGCACGCCGACGTGAGCGGCGAGCTGCTGCGCCGTTGGCGCTTGCCGGAAGGAATGTGGAAGGCCGTCCTGTGGCACCATCGCCCGGAATTGGCGAACGGCGCGACCGACGAGATTCGCTCGCGGACGACGCTCCTCCACTTCGCCAGCCTGGCGAGCGACTTCTTCCTGCGCCCGCTCACGCCCGGCCTGCGACAACGCTTGCTCGACGAAGCGGACGCTTCGTTCGGACTTGATGAAGCGGGGCTCGCCGAGTTCCTGGCCCCGCTCAACGAGAAGGCCGCCCAGATGGCGAGCTTCCTCAACGTCGACCTCGGGACGAACGAGAACTACGCGACGATCCTGGCGACCGCGAGCGAGGAACTCGTTCGCTTGGCGATGGAATCGAGCCTCGAATCGTTGCGGGCACAGGACACCGTGCGTCGGGCCGAGGCCGAGGCGGCCAACTGGCGCGAACAGGCGACTCGCGACTCGTTGACCGGCTTGTACAACCGCTCGCACCTGGTTACGGCACTCGAAGGGGCGATCGACCGGGCTCGGCGACACCACACGGCGGTCGGCCTGTTGTTCATCGACCTCGACGGCTTCAAGCCCGTCAACGATCGTTTCGGCCATTCGGCCGGCGACACCGTTCTCAAGGAAGTCGGAGCACAACTTCGGACCCACGTTCGCAACGAAGATGTGGTTGCCCGCTTCGGCGGCGACGAGTTCTGCGTTTTACTCCCCGATACCTCCGAGGCGGGTGCCCGGCTCGTCGGCGAGCGAATCGTTCGGGTGTTGAACGATTTGCCGCTCACCTTCAACGGGACGGCCTGTCACATCGGCGCGTCGATCGGCGCGACTGTTGGCTTCCCCTGGGTGTCAAACCTGTTGGCGGATGAACTCGTGTCGGCGGCCGACCGGGCGATGTACACGGCCAAAAAGGCCGGCAAGAATCGCGTCGCGATCGAATCGATGTTGCACGCTGGCGATCGCCAGGTGCTCGACACGGTTCGGCAGAAATCGTTCCGCGAGTTCCTGGTTCGCCGGGGCCGAGCGTCGGCCGCCCAGCTCGACGAAGCGATCGCCCGACGCGCGCCGAAGCCGTGCCTGCAACGTGTCGCGCGAAGATTCGGCTGGCTCACGCGCGACGAAGCGATTCGCATCACGCGGGCACAGCGTTACGATGGCCGCACGTTCGAGGAAGCGGCCCGCGAATGTTGCGACCTACGGCCCGATCAAATCTGGGCGATGATCGCGTGCCGACAGGAACCCCCGGAGCACGTCGCCCGCCGAGTCGCCAAGTCGGGGCTGTTGACCGAAGCCGAAGCGCGCCACGAGTTGAAGGCGTACTACGAATCGCTCGGCGCTCGGCGACGCGAACTGGTGGCGATTTGAGAAGTGACCTTGACCGCCCGATGGGCTATCGACCTTCCGGCGGATAATGCAGCCATCGCCGCCCCCTGGGTCGGGATGTCATTCTCAGCCGAAAGGTCGATAACGCCTTGCCCGCCATAAACTCACAATTCAAGTTTGATCCCCTCAACGCCGTTTCCCCTCACTCACGGCCGGGACGATCGCAATCGTTCGAAACTCGATTGACCCGTGATCGCCCTGCAACAGGATCGGCCCGGGTTGGCCCTCGGCGGAGTCAATCGCGCCACCGGTGATTCCGGGAATCGATTGCCGATCGACAATGCGTTCACCGTTCAGGACAATCGTGACCTCGCGGCCGATCAAGGTGATCTCCAGCGTTTGCCATTCGCCGGCCATTCGGGCCGCGTTGCGGCTCGGCGTCAGGAAGCCGTACACGCCGCCGATCTTGTGACACTCGGGTTCCTCGCCAAAGTTGTCTTCAATTTGCACTTCATAACGGCCCCGCAAATAGATGCCGCTATTGCTGCCCTTCGGATAGCGAAATTCCGTTTTCAACTTGAAGTCCGTAAACGTCCGTTCGGTCAACAGGTCGATGCCAGGCTTCGCGTTCACGAGCAGCCCCTCCCGAACGATCCAACCATTCTTGGATTCCTTGGAACGCGGCTTCCAACCCGACAGGTCGCGACCGTTGAACAGTTCGATCGATTCACCCCACTGGGGCGGGTGCGTTCGCTTGATGTCCGGGGCGCGACGTCCCTCCCAGGTCAGTCGTCGTCCTTTCTCGTCCGATGTTTCACCGCGGATCACACCGTCAGCCAGTTTCCCATCAAAGGTGATGTCGTCGGTCCGGTCCTCCCATTGGGGCGGGATCGTGAAGCGCAGACGATCGTTGTCGAACTCGACTTTCGAGATCGGTCGCACGCTGCCGAACCGGCCGACGAACGAACCCACCAGTGCCTTTCGCCCGGACAGCCGTACTTCGAGCCAAGAGGGGTACGCCCCATCCGGGCCGTTGACGGTGAGCGCCCAGCGACCGATGGGCGACGAGGGAGATTTCTTGACCGGCTCGTCGTCGGCATGAATCGTCGCAACGACCAACAAACCGACCAGCGCTGCTCGAACGAACATGGACACTCCGGGATTCGGTTTCAATGAAACCAAACTATGAAAGTCCCCGACATCTCCACGGATTCAACACGAGCCGCTCGTTCGTCGCTTCGCGGCGAATGTTCGGCTTGCCGCTCCGGGCTGCGACAAGACGCCGCTCGAGAAACTGGAACTCGCAAAGACGTGCAGTTTCGTAACGCCGACACGGGCAGCCCGTCGGGTTGAACCTCGACGCGGCCAACGAGGCTCAGAAGACGACCGGCGTCAAGATTGATAGCGTAATCGATTCCGTCCACTGGACCGCGACAGATTGCTTGACGCAGCCGGACGAGACGGACCGGGCCAAGGGCCTCGCCGCGTTGAAGGGGGCGATCGCCGCCGCGGAAAAGGTCGGGGCCGATACCGTGTTGCTCGTCCCAGGGGTCGTTCGCGACGGACGTTCGAGGGGAGCAGTGCGACGAACGGTCGGCGGCCGAAGTGAAAAAGGCTACGACGGCTGGACGAAGGCGGAGGTCGGGTCCGTGGGCGAGAAGTTCTTACTCGACGCGTCCGCGCGAATGGACAAGGTTCTCGGCCTCAAGTGAGTAGCGAATGTCCTGGCTGACTTACCCCGATGGGGCCGACCCGGCGAGCTATCACGGCCTCCCGGAAATGTACGAGTACGTGAACGGCGACGGCCTGCACCGCAAGTTCAATTGCGGCCAGGCCGCCGCGTGCACGTTGCTCACGCACTATCGAATCCTGCCGAACGGCCTCGAAACCGACGCGGCCAGGCCCGTCATGTGCGAGGTCGAAGGCTGTCATCCGCCCGACAACCTAGGGGGTTGGTTCGGCACGAGCCGACGCCGCGTCGAACGCATCTGCCGAACGCACGACCTGCCGGTCGAATTGGTTGAAGGTGAAGCGGAGCTCCGACACTATCTCGCGACCAGTCGGCCCGTGATCCTGATGGTCGGCACCGAAGGCCCGAAGTTCGGGCCCTGGCATGCCCCTTCAGGCCACTGGATGGTCGCGTACGGATACGACGACGCGCAATTGTTCCTGACCAACTACAGTTCGGCCGGCATGCCCTGGCCCGAATTCCGCCGCGCCTGGCGGGCGCTCGTGCCGAAACTCATCTCGATGCGCAACCTCGGCCTCGCCGCGGTCACGCAGATCGCGGATGAGCCGGTGGGTCGATCGGAGGTCGCGGTGGCTTGACCAATACCAGAAGTCTGGCCGCGGGGTTGTTGGCCGTCGCGTCCGGGTGGGCGCGTTCGACGATTCATCACCGACAGTTCGCCGAATTTGAACCATCACGCCGCGTGGCGCATTGGCATTGGTCGACGACGGCGGAATGGAATGACATCCGCCGACTCGAACATGGGCGCTTCGATCGGCTTCGCCCAGACGACGTTTCGCCACCAGTATCGGGCCAACGTGGCGAAGGTCTTCGGCACCTCGGAGAGCGAAACTTTGCTTCGGCCCGCCCGTCGGGGCCGATGCCGCACGTCGACCTCGGCCACGTCCCAGCCGAATCGCCGCGCCCGACTGAGCATCTCGGAATTGACGAAGAAGCCCGTCGATTCCGGCAGGAGATGTACGATCGCCTCGCGACGGAACACCTTGAGCGCGCAATCGCAATCGCGGACCCCGGTGCCGAGCAACGTTTGCGCGAGCACGTTGTAGCCCCACGACAGGAAGCGCCTTCGCCACGGGTCCTGACGGTTCACGCGTCGGCCCACGACGACCGGGTGTTCGTCCGTCAGGGGCACGAGGTCTTCGAGGTCTTCGAGGAAGAATTGCCCATCGGCGTCGGTGAAGGCGACGAGTTCGAATCGGGCCGCTTCGAAGCCGGTTCGCAAGGCCGCCCCGTAGCCGAGATTGCGGCCATGTTCGAGCAACCGGACGCGCGGCCAGGTGGCCGACAGCAGTCGAACGCGCTCGGCCGTGCGGTCGGAACTGCCGTCGTCGACGACCAGGACTTCGAAGTCGTAGCCCAGACCCGCGAGGGACTCGTGGGCCTCGACGATCGCTTCGCGGATGCCCGCCTCTTCGTTGAAAGCCGGAACGACGAGCGACAGGCGGGGCGCATTGGCCATGGGACGGCTCCGGGGGCATCTGAACGCGGGAACATGCCAAGGCTGGGCAATTCAGTCAAGCCGAAGTGGCCTGTCTTTCAAACGGCCTCTTTCGGTACAATTCCCTCGCTTCGCAAACCATCTGGCGCAATGACACGGACGATCGCGCTCTTCTTGCCGAACTGGGTTGGCGACGTGGTCATGGCCACGCCGGCGATCCACGCCGTCCGTTCGCACTTCCCGGCCGCCCGATTGCTCGCCGTCTGCAAGCCTTATGTGGCCGCGACGCTCGACGGTGCTCCCTGGTTCAACGACACGATTTTGTTCGACAAAAAGGGGCCACGCGAAACGCGCGAGGTCGGCGTCATTCGTCGGCTGCGGGCCGAGCAAGTCGATGTCGCGGTCCTGTTTCCGAATTCGTTCCGGGCCGCCACGGTGGCCGCACTGGGCCGCTGCCGCCAACGAATCGGCTTCGATCGATACGGCCGCGGTCTTTTGTTGACCGATCGACTCAAGCCGGTTCGCAACGCGGCCGGTCGACTCGTGCCGAGCCCGGCCCTCGACGATTACAACCGACTGGTCGCGCCGCTCGGCATTGCGCAACCCGGCCATCGACTCGAATTGTTTACGACGCCGAGCGATGAAGCGTCGGCCGATCGGACGTGGGTTGAACTTGGGTTGAATCGTTACCGCGAAGTGATCGGCCTGAATTCGAGTGGCGCGTTCGGTGCGGCGAAGCTTTGGCCCGTCGTTCACTTCGCCGAACTCGCCCGGACGCTCGTCGATCGCCGGAATTGTGGCGTGCTGGTCGTCTGTGGGCCGAACGAACGCGAGACGGCGCGAGACATTGTCCGCAGGGCCGACCGGCCCCAGGTCACGTCACTTGCCGAGCGACCCGTTTCAATTGGACTCACGAAGGCGTGCGTGAAGCGGCTCGATTGTTTCGTGACGACCGATAGCGGCCCGCGCCACTTCGCGGCCGCGTTCGACCGACCGGTCGTTTCGCTGTTCGGCCCAACGTTCATCGAGTGGACCGAAACGTATTACGACAAGGGAATCAACTTGCAGTTGAAGGTGCCGTGCGGGCCCTGTCAATTGCGCGTGTGTCCCCTCGATCACCGCTGCATGCGCGACCTTTCGGTCGAAACGGTCCGCGCCGCGACGGAAGACTTGCTCGCACGATTTGGCGGAAAGGAGTGACGCCATGCCGGTTGAAACTCGATCCATCGAGAACGAAGGATTCTGCCTGATCCATCCGAACGATGTGGACTGGCTGAGCGATATCGGGCTGCGAACCGGTCGTGATTTCCTGAACTGGCCGGGCGTCGTGGTGAATGGACACGTCGATCGCAACGTCTCGCGCGTTCAACTCGGTGATGTCGTCGGCTATCTGAAGGTCGAGCATCGCATCCGACTCCGCGATCGACTGCGGAGCGTCGCCGATGGGTTCGGCTACGGGTGCAAGTCGAGGCGTGAGGCGATCGTGATCGCGCGATTGCAGATCAACAACCTGCCGGCCCCGAACTGGCTGGCGGCCGGCGAAGTCGATGGCAAGGCGTTTCTGCTCGTCGAGGAAGCGGAGGGGGCCGTTGAACTGCGGGCGCTCAAGCGCGTTTCCAATCCGGTCGCCCGGTCGCTTGGCAATGCGATCGGTCGGATGCACGAGGTGGGCATCCATCAGCCCGACCTGTTCGCCAAGCACATCCTTGTGAACTCGCGCTCTCGACAGATCACGATCATCGACTGGCAACAAGCGGAGCTGAGGTCCAAAGTTCATTCGATCTTCCGCATTCGCGCCCTGGCCGTCTTGCACGCCACGGCGATCGACGACCCGACAAGTCCGCCGGCCTGGTGGAGCGTTTTCCTGAAAGCCTATCTGGGGGCGACCGGCCTGTCGCTCGACACGCTCGACGAGTTCGCGACCGAGGTCGCTCGGCGATCGGCCCGCATCCGCAACAAGCCGTCAATTCGTCGGCAACGCGAGCAGAAGGCGAACGTCGAGCAGCCGCTCATGCGCATCAACGGCGAGGACGTTTGCGCCATTCCCGAAGTGGCCGACAGTTTTCGTTCGCCGACCGCGGTCGCCCGGGTCTACAATCCCGCGAGTAACGGCCAGCCATTGGCCTTCGCCAAGGACCGCACCGGCTTGTTGCTCAGTCGCCGGTACTCCGCACCGTTTGGCCGATGGTGGGCGAAGTTGCGCGGCAAGGCCTGGCGCTCGCCGGAGTTGCGACGCGCCCGCTTGTTGTTCCATCTGCAACGGCACGGCATCGCCGCGCCACAATTGCTGGCGTACGGCCAACGGATCACGGGCTTTCGCACCGCCGAGTCGTTCGTACTCGAAGAAGTCTCGCCGCGCGAACCGCTCGCCGCCGGCGATCGCGAAGCGGCCCTGGAACTGGCGCAACGGTTGGCCGACGCGGGCGTAGCCGTTCTCGACGCGAGGGCGCTCGGCCAGATCGACGGCCAACTGGGCGTCGTCGATGTCTCGCATTTGCGACTCGCGAAGAAAGTTCGCGCGTCACGATTACAGCGAAGCCTTGCGCAGATCGCCGAGGCCGCTCGATGAACGCCGAGCGGGACAACGTCGGCTCGCTGCTCGCACGCTGGCGGCACGGCTTTCGCCGAATCCGCCAGACCCCCGACTGGGCGACGTTCGCCGGGTCCGACTGGCTGGATCGGATCATGTCCGTCGATGTGACCGACAAGCTGTTCAAGAAACAGGGCCGGTCGATCGCTCGTTGGACGCTGATTTCGCCGGACGGCAAACGACTCGTCGTGTTCTTGAAGCGACACTTCGAGTTGCCGTGGAAGGATGGCGTGCGCGCGTTGTTGTTCCCGCGCCGTGCACGCTCACCGGGCTTGCAGGAATGGGAGCATCTGGAATGGGCGGCGCGGCAGGGTTTGCCGGTGCCGAGAGCTGTGGCGGCCGGCGAGTTGGTCGGCCCGCACGGCCAGTTGCAGAGCTTCATCGCGGTCGAGGAACTGGCCGACCAGTTGCCCCTGCACGAAGCGATCCCGCTCGCTTCGAGAACGCTGGATGCGAATTCGTTTCGACGCTGGAAGCGAACGCTGGCGTCGGAACTCGTTCGTCTATCGATCGCGTTCCATTCCCGTGGGGCGTACCACAAGGACTGGTATCTCTGCCACTTCTACATTGACGAGGCGGACACCCGCCGCCTGCCGGACTCATGGGAAAGTCGAGTCACGGTCATCGACCTGCATCGGCTGAACTGGCACAAGTTCACCGGCCCGTGGCGCAAAGCGAAGGACCTCGGCCAACTACTCTATTCGTCGGACGTGCCCGGTGTGACTGATCGCGACCGATTGTGGTTCTGGAGCCAGTATCGCCAGGCGATCGCGTGGCCCCGGCTGGTGAAGCAACTCGCCCTGGCGAAGTTTCGGCTGTATCGACGGAAGAACGCAACACCGTGAGGCCCATGCGCATCGGCCTGTGCTACGAAAGCGTGCTCCCGGCCCGCGGCGGCTGCGAGCATTACATCAGCGACCTGGCCCGGCGGCTGGCGCGGGACGGGCACGCGGTGCATCTGTTCGCCTGTCGCTGGGACGCGGCCGCGTTGCCGACCGAGACCGTCTATCAACAACTACCCACGCCGACCGGCCCGCGCTATCGTCGGCCGTGGCAGTTCGCCGAAGCGTGCCTCGCCGCGCTGGCGCAAACGCCTGTCGATGTGTCGATGGGTTTCGACAAGACGTTTGGGCAGGACGTGTTGTACCCCCAGGGGGGCCTGCATTCGGCGTCGCGGGCGCACAGCTTCCTGAAGCATCGGCCCGGCCCGGTTCGCGGTTTGGCGAAGTGGGTTCGCGTCCTCGACCCGACCTCGTATTCGTTCGCGCGACTCGAACGTCGGCAATACCTGAGCGAACCGCGACCGGCGATCCTCGTGAACAGCCAAATGGTCCGTCGGCACTTCGAGGAGTACCTCGGCCTGCCCGAGTCGGCCGTCCAGGTCCTGTACAGCGCGATCGACCCGGCCCGCTTCGTGGTGGCCAAACAATCGGCCGCCCGAGCAAGCGAACGCAAAGACTGGAACGTCTCAGACGATGAACCGGTCGGCCTGTTCGTCGCGATGAACTATCGATTGAAAGGTTTGGCCCCGCTGATCCGTTCGCTGGTTCATGTGCCGAGCGGATCGCGGTTGAAGCTGGTCGTGGTCGGAGGGGCGAAGTTCGCGAAGTACGAAGACCTCGCGAATCGGCTCGGCGTGCGCGAACGAATCGTGTTTCTGGGCTTCCGGGCCGACCCACGCGATTGCTACTTCGCGGCCGACTTCCTGGTGCACCCGACCTTCTACGATCCGTGTTCGCTGGTCGCGCTCGAAGCCCTCACCTGCGGCCTGCCGGTCGTGACCTCGCCGTTCAACGGCGCGAGCGAATTGCTGAATCCACCCGCGAACGGATTGATCGTGCAAGACCCTCACGACGCGCGCGAACTCGCGTCGGCCCTGTTGGACATGGCCGACGCGGGCCGCCTGCCGGCTCGACAGTTGAGCGCGCTGGAAGCCGGGCGACGCTGGACGTTCGAGGACCACTACCGCGAGTTGCTCGCGGTGTTCGAGGGGGTTGTTCGCGGGCGAGGAGCGTGAACGCGTTCGCGGTCGGCTTGCGACTCGTTTCGTGGCGATTCGACCTTCACGCGTTGCGGTTTTGGGAGTTTGGGAAGCGAGTCCGCCGCTTCCGTCGCGAATCGGACCAGATTGGCGGCCGCCTCTTTCAGAAACGCGAGACGCCATTCCCAAGAGTGGGGTCGTTTCCCGCAATCATCTGATTGAGTAACTCGCTAATCGCGGCGGCATGCATCGTGACTTCATCGGCCAACTTTCCTTGGGCCGGGATGAAGAAAAATTCGGGCGTTGTGTCCGGTGGTCTTGAGATAGGAAACCACATCGCCAAAGCTGAGTTCGGCGTCCGTGCCGCTTTCGAGCTTCGATATCTTTGGTTGCTTGCACTTGGCCTGCGTCGCCAGTTCGGCTTGCGAGAGATTGGCCCGAGCGCGCAGAATCGTCAGTGCCTTGACGAACTGCCGCTCGCCGAGATGCGCGGAGAGTTCTTCAACGAACTGAGGATCTTCTTCAAGGATCGCCCGCGCATGCGCGACGACGCTCGTATGCGGTGTGCGCCGTGGCCGTTCAAGTTTGGGAGTCTTTTTCACGATGAGAAAACCGATCGGTATATCGAGCTTCAGGATGATAATGACATCGATCCATATATGGCGAAGTCGATGTGCGGTCGTATCGCCGCCCTTCAGGCTGCAGACTTGGGACGGGCCATTGACCCAGGGCGGCGATGGCTTCGCCATCTTGCCTGGGCTGAACAATCTCAGGCCGTTGGCCTGAAAACCGCGAGCATAGGATCGGAACTCGTCGGCACTTTCCAGTCTTCAGGCCAACGGCCTGGGATTGTTCAGCCCAGGGCAAGATGGCGAAGCCATCGCCGCCCTGGGTCAATGGCCCGTCCCAAGTCTGCAGCCTGAAGGGCGGCGATTCGACCACACATCAACTTCGCCATATATGGGTCGGTGGCACTATCATCCTGAAGCTCGATAACGACTTGCCGCGGTCGAAGGCGTCGCCTTACTTCTTCCGCAACACGCCGCCCTCTTCGAGCACGCTCCAGAGTTGGTCCCACAGCAGTTCCGGGCTCGGCACCGATTCGCCACGCGACCAGCAAGCTTTCGCCGAGCGCAGGCACTCGAGGGCGTCGTCGCGAACTCGGCCATCGCCGACCTGGGTCGCCGGTTTCTTCGGTTCGGCGGAATGGCTTGTTGGAACGGCTTTCTTCGGCTTTTGGCCGTCGAGGGCGATGTTGCACAGCTCGTCGGCACGGCGATTCTCTTCGCGGCGAATGTGGACCAGCGTCACGCCGTCGAACTCGCGGGTCAGTTCCTTCGCTTCGTCGAACAGGGCTTTGAGGTCGCCGTTCTTAACGCGGTACTCGCCGTTCATCTGCTTCACGAGGAGTTCGCTATCGCTGTGGACCCGAAGTCGCTTCAGGCCGAGGCCCCTGGCTTTCTCCAGGGCCTTCACGAGGGCCGTGTATTCGGCCACGTTGTTCGTTTCCTTGCCGAGCACGCCGGACTCTTCGACGACCTCGCCGTTCGGCCGTCGAATGACGACCGCATAGGCCGCGTCCCCGGGGTTGCCGCGCGACGCGCCGTCAATGTGGATGCTGGCCGTTTCAGACATGGTGCTTCGAGTACGCTGGGGCGTGAAGAGTAGATATGGAGTTTCGTGCCACAGCTTCAAGTTCGTTAATGCCGCCGACACTTTGGAGAACAGACAATGGTATAATGTGGATCGCGAATGATGGCACGTTTTTGTTCGGTTTACCGGTCTTTGCCTCGGTGCTGACTGGTCGGCCGGCGAGCAAAACTTGCGACCTGCCTGTTGACACCGGCCCGAAAACGCGTTAGGCATACTTAAACGAAGGTTCCTGGCTTGCCGGCCGGGCCTCCCCATTCCCAAAGGAGACGACGCATCCCACCGTTTGACCGCAACGCGCCCCGGCCGGGCGACCGCAACACGGGCCCGCGCATCAACGACCAAATTCGACTCAGCCCGATTCGCCTCATTGGCGCCGAGGGCGAGCAACACGGCATCATCCCGACGGCCCAGGCCATGGAAATGGCCCGCGAGGCCGGCATGGACCTCGTCGAGGTGTCCGCCACTGAGCGGCCCCCCGTCTGCAAGATCATGGACTATGGCAAGTTCCGCTACGAACAGTCGCGGAAGACCGGCAAGGCCAAGTCCCACCAACAGAAGATGAAGGAAAACCGCGTCCGCCCCAAGACCGGCGAGCACGACGTGGAAACCAAGGTCAATCAGGCCCGCAAGTTCCTGGAACACCACGACAAGGTTCTGGTCAACGTGCTGTTCCGTGGCCGCGAGATGCAGCACATCGAGGAAGGCCAGCGGGTCATGCAACATATCCTCGAATTGCTGGCCGACATCACCAAGGTCGAAAAGGCCCCGTCGATGGAAGGCAAGAGAATGACCGCCCTACTCGCCCCGAAGGCCGGCAAGTAGGGACATGCCATGCTAACGGCTGACGGCTGTCGGGCCCGCCGCGAACGCTTGTGGAAGACCGTGGCGGGCCAGGTCGATGTGCCCGTACTTGTGTTGGCCGACCCGATTCATCTGCGCTATCTCGCGAACTTCCACGTTGATCCATTCAGCCTGGGGGCCGATTTCGGCGGTCTCTTGGTCGTTCGGCCCGATGGCTCCGCGACGATCCACCACGACAAACGTTTGCCCGAATCGGTTCAGCACGCTCACGTTGACGAACGCGTGATCGCGTCGTGGTACGACGGCCAAACGGCCGGCACTGGACCGCGCCGACTGGCGTTGCGCGCGGCGGTCGAACAGAATGGCGGCCGAATCCACGACTGTTTGTGCGACCCCCTGGGTCGAATCGTGACGGAAGCGATCGGCGAACTGCGACGCCGCAAAGACCCGGATGAAGCCGAGTTGTTGCGAACGTGCGTGCGCGCGACCGAGGCCGGCCACGCCTGGGCTCGCAAGAACATTCGGGCTGGCCTGTCGGAACTCGAAGTTTACAACGGCGTGTTCGCGGCCTGTTCACTGGCGGCCGGACAGGCCGTGATCTGTTACGGTGATTTTGCCGTTTCGCCCGGCTCGGCCCGACGCGGCGGTCCACCGACCGCACAGATATTGCGGAACGGCGACACGTTCATCCTCGATTTTTCGGTGATCATTGGCGGCTATCGAAGCGACTTCACGAACACGATTTGCGTCGGCGGAACTCCGTCACAGGAGCAACTTCGGCTGTTCGACGAATGCGTGAAGGCGATGGCCGCCGGTGAAGCGAAGCTCAAAGCCGGCGTCACGTGCCAAACCGTGTACGACGCGGTTCGGGGGAGCTTTGAGTTGGCCGGCCTCGCCGAACATTTCCCACACCACGCCGGACACGGCCTCGGCATCTCGCACCCGGAAGCGCCGTTCTTCGTGCGCCATTCGAGCGAGACGCTTGTCGCGGGGGATGTTGTGACGCTCGAACCAGGACTCTACGTCGATGGAGTCGGCGGGATTCGGATCGAACACAACTACCTGGTGAAGGACGCGGGCTTCGAGCGGCTGAGTCAACACGAGATCGCGCTGTAGACACCCGGAGTTGGGCGCTCGTCCGCCCTGTGGCGAACGAGCGCTTCATCGAATCACGCATCCTGCGGATAGAGCGATGTACTGAGATAGCGCTCGCCGAGGTCGGGTAGGACTACGACGATCATCTTGCCGGCGCTCTCGGGTCGCTTGGCGACCTGGATGGCGGCCCACATCGCGGCCCCGCACGAGATGCCGCACAGCATCCCCTCTTGCTTCGCCAATTGTCGGGCCGTCTCGAACGAATCTTCGTCCTGAACCTTGATAACTTCGTCGATCACCTTCAGGTTCAGGATGTCCGGGATGAAGCCGGCACCGATGCCCTGAATCTTGTGCGGGCCGCGCTTGATTTCTTCACCGGCCAGCTTCTGCGAGATCACCGGGCTATTGACCGGCTCAACCGCGATGCACTTGAATGAAGGCTTGCGGGCCTTGAGGACTTCGCCGACGCCGGTAATCGTTCCGCCGGTCCCGACGCCGGCCACCAGGATGTCCGCTTTACCATCGGAGTCGCGCCAGATTTCCTCGGCCGTCGTCTTGCGGTGAATCTCCGGGTTGGCCGGGTTCTTGAACTGTTGCGGGATGAACGCCTTCGGCTCGCCACCGGCTTCAGCGAAGATCTTCTCCGCCTCGGCGATCGCGCCGCCCATGCCTTTGTCGGCGGGCGTGAGCACGAGGGTGGCCCCGAACGCCTTGAGAAGTCGTCGACGTTCGAGCGACATGCTCTCGGGCATCGTGACCGTGAGCTTGTAGCCCTTGGCCGCGCACGTGAATGCGAGGCCGATGCCCGTGTTCCCCGAAGTCGGCTCGACGATCAGCGTGTCCTTGTTGATCTTGCCGCGTTTCTCGGCGTCCTCGATCATGGCCACGCCGATTCGATCCTTCACGGACCAGAGCGGGTTGAAGTTTTCGAGCTTGGCGACGATCGTGCCCGGTAGCCCGGCCGCGAGCCGGCGCACCTTGATCAACGGCGTATTGCCGATGCATTGCGTAATGTCGTCGTAGATCCGTCCGCGGAAGTTTGGAAAGTCCGGCATGCGCGGCCTCCGAGAGAAGGGGCGGTCACTGAAACGAACAAGCTGCTTTTCTATGGGACGGGATTCGGAAATGGTCGGTGGGCGGCGAATTGGGGTGAACTCCCCTTTCCGCTTGACCCGTTAAGCCGACCTCGAAGGCGCTCTAACTCCAAAACAGATTGAATCCTGGAGTTTCACGCGAACCGCTCGGCCGCGAAGGCTCTTTCCGCCGCACGGCGTTACGAGAAGTTGTTGCAAAAACTGCCGAGTCGCCGCGGGGGAATTCGACGCGTACGAGTCAATTTCTTTGTCCGCGTCGGCACTTATTGTTCGTTCTGGCAGCCTGCATCTTTACTTCTTCGTGTTGGCAGCAATGTCGGCGGCAGGAGATCAAGTCACCGGCTTGTCCGATGCCGACGAGATCGACACCAAATCACTTGAAACTTCGATCCTTCGGCGCAATGGCCTTCGAATCCGCCGGGGGACGCTTCTCCGCCAGTTTCGACCATCGAGCGAACAAGGCCAACTCTTCTGGCGTAAGGTTCTTACGCCAACCGTCGAGCAACACCTCCATGGTCGACACGTGCTCCGAAGCGATTTCGGGGCCCTCGGGCAAGCGCTCGAGCAACGATGTCACTCGTGCGAGATCGAACGAACGAACACTGTCTCGAAAATAGAATTCAGGATTGAAACGATTGCGATGGCCGATGTAGCTTCGGAACTTCAGCAAAAAGCGCTCTCTCACCCACGGCTTGCACTCCATGCGCGCGACTTCTTCGATCATATCACAGATGTCCGGACGGAGGGGTCGATGCGTCAACTTGGGCAACGGCTCCCACGCTGTTGGAAACGCTCGTTCTTCGCGATCGTTCATGACCGACAGCCCACCTTGAATGTCGCCACTCCACATTCGCCTGTCGACCTTCGCGCTTAAGATTTGCTTCGGCAGAGAAATGGCAATGACAATGATCCAAAAGACATTGCTGACAACCAACAGCCCTGTTATGGTGCCTTTGGTCAATGAACGCTCTCGCCTGACCGACGTTGAATCCGAAATCGGCCTGATTCCTGATGGGCGCTGGACGAGGAAGTAGAGGGTGCTGGCACAAAGACCGAAGACCGACCAAGTCAGCGTGACGGTATCAAAAATCCAAGCCAGACTATCCGTTCCATTCAATCGAATCACAAGCAATTCGCCGAGGACGCGCCCGTTTCTTTGTGGTGGGAATAGTTCCACGGCGATCACGACGAGGGATGCAATTGGAATGAGTCTCATCGCAGTCCGTACGAAAGACTCTTGATGGACAACGCTCACGAACCTTGTGATGAGCACCAACTGTATGATGGTTGCGATTCGCCAACCGAACACATATGCGTATTGGACCGAAGGCCGAGGCAAAACAAGATCGAACGGCAGCGACCCGCCGACCTGAATCGCGAACGACAAAAGTATGAGCTTGAAGAGTTCCCGGAATCTCGAATCAGTCGATTGCGAACGGCGATTGAGGTTGTCGGCAATCAACGCGATCGCCCAGGAGGCGACGAACGGAAGCGCGACCAGCCAGACAAAACTCAAGCGAGTGCCATGTGCGGAACCGATCGCGAGCCCCGCGTTCAGTGCGACAACTCCTCCGAAGGCGATTGTGTCGCGACTCGACCGGCACTTGCGAATAGCACGCGCATTCCCAACGAGACACAACACGAAATCAAGAGGCCGAAGGCGGTCGCCACCGTCGAAGGTCGGTCGTTGTCGTGGTAGGGGCGGTGGATGTGATGTCATATCACAGCTCCCAGTGCATCAACACGCTAAACCCAAATCACCCCGGCCTCTTGAACCGTCAACACATCGTGGCCGAGCGCGCGGAGTCGTTCGACGAGTGGGTAGTCGAAGTTTTCGTCCGCGCACTGAAGGACCATGGACGATCAGGCTTCCGCGTTTCGCCGGATGAATTCATCGATCCCATCGGGATGCGCATCGAAATATTCCCACGCGGCCGCCAGATCGTCCGGTGTGAGCGCGGGGGATCGATTCCAGGATTTCCGCGTCGGTTCGCCCCAGTCGACGCCATTCCACAAGTCCCCAGACGTTGATGTTCGTATCGCGAATGCACGCCTCGACTCCGTCTGGATGCGGGCGACGCGTGATCCGGGCGAAGTCCGCGACCATGTGAATTCAGCTCCGAAGGTATTTCCGTCATCTTACTCAACTAGCGGCCTGAACTCGTCGACGATCCACATCACACATGTCTTTCGTTCGCGGAAGTCTCCTGAGGAATTCTATTAAGACGTCAGACGTCATTGATTGGCCTGCCCAAACATTCGAGCCTCGTGAGCCACTCGGAAAAGTGTGGACAGGTTTCGCGGATCGCGGCGAGTCCAATCATTTCGGCGATCTGTGGGCCAAAGGTCACTTTTTGGTAGTCGGGAAATTGTTCGATGATCCGCTTGCTTGGCGCAGTCTGGCGTCCGTCGTCGATCAATTCGGGTGAAGTATACGAACGGCCCTGTCGGCGCAATGTGTCGATTTGCGCAGTGTGATGGTCGTAAAACAACTCGAATGCCTCCACATCGACGAAGAGGTAGGCTTC
>JANLUE010001321.1:0-7093 GCA_031363325.1 Gemmataceae bacterium | reverse complement strand
TGGGCTAACGCCCGACCGGCTCGCCTTTTCGTTGACGTGATGGCATTAACAACCTGAAGGTCGATAACGGACTTTCCGGACGTGCGCGCCTAACGGGAATCTTCGCCACGCGAGACGGGGACGGCCGGGACCTCGTTCGATCGCGGCGTCGGCAGAGAGCTCGGCCGAGCGGCTGGTGACTTGGCCACGGGCGCGGGCTGGGCGATACGCGCCGCGGGCGGGCCGGGTTCCTTCTGGAAGAACAGGACGGCGACACCCAGGGTCAGGGCGACGCCCACGAGTAATCCGAGTTTCGCGTCGTTCGGCATTTGGAATGTGGAGTTCGGGCCTCGTGGGAGTATTCGTTTTCCCGCGCCCGATTGTCGGGTTTGACGTGCGACTTGAGCCAAATTTGATCCCCCTCCGATTGCCAACTCCGCCGAAAGCTCAAGGCCCGCAAGACTCGGACGGTCGGCAGACCCCGCACGGCCCTACCATCACTGAATGCCTCCGCGAATTGCGATCGTCGGTGCGGGACTGTCCGGGCTCGCGCTCGCGTTCCGAATCCGTGAGCGAATGCCGTCGGCGCACGTCTCCGTAATCGAGAAAGGCCGAACGCCGGGCGGCAACATCGCGACCATCGAACGCGATGGCTTTCGCATCGAAGCCGGGCCGAACGGTATCTTCGACGCCAAGCCGCACCTGCTCGACTTGTGTCGCGACCTCGGGCTCGGCGACCGATTGATTCCCGGAAGCGAGGCGGCCCGCAAGAACCGCTACGTCTACCTCGACGGCCGACTTCAAGCTCTGCCCAGCTCGCTCAGTTCGTTCCTCACGTCGGGCGTTTTGTCCTGGCGCGGCAAGTTGAACCTGCTTCGCGAACGCTTTCGGCGTCGACCCGCCGACACGCCGCTCGATGAATCGGTCGCCGACTTCGCGCGCCGGCGAGTTGGCCCGGAAGTGACGGCCACGCTGGTCGATCCGTTTGTCTCGGGCATCCATGCCGGCGACCCGGAACGGCTCAGCCTGCCGGCCGCGTTCCCGCGCCTGGCCGAGTTCGAGCGCGTGCACGGGAGCGTCGCCCGGGGGTTCTCCGCCGCGAGTCGAGTTCGCCGACAGGAAGCGCGGGCCCGCGGCGAACGGCCAGCGCCACGGCAACTTTGGTCGTTCAAGGAAGGCTTGCAGGTTCTGGTCAATGCGCTCCGCGATCGACTCGGCGATTCACTTGTGTCGGGTGTAAACGTTCGGCGAGTCGAATCGACCACGGACGGCTGGGTTGTGCGCGGCGTAGGTCAAGATTCCTGGCCGGCCGACGCGGTTGTGCTGACGGCCCAGGCCCACGAACAGGCCGCCATGTTGGCCGACCTCGATCCGCAACTCGCGGCCGAGATCGCAAACATTTCCTACGCCCGGATCGCCGTCGTCGCGGTCGGTTTCCGCCAAACGGACATCCCCCGGCCCGAGCGAAACGGCTTCGGCTACCTCGTGCCGAGAAAGGAAGATCGGCCGATCCTCGGCGTGCAATGGTGTTCGTCGATCTTCCCCGATCGCGCCCCGCCGGGGATGGTCCTCTGGCGCGCGCTGTGTGGCGGGGCCCATCGCGGCGAAATGGTCGATTGGCCCGACGAAAAGCTGGTGGCCTGCGTGCGCGAGGAACTGCGCCGGGCGACGGGAATCAACTCCGCGCCCATGATGTCGCACGTGGTGCGCTGGCCGGCCGCGATTCCGCAGTACGTCGTCGGGCACCAGGATCGGTTGGCCCGCATCGACCGACGCGTCGCATGCCAACCGGGATTGTATCTCGGCGGGAATGCCTATCGGGGCGTCGCGATGAACGACTGCGCCGAACGGGCCATCGTTCTGGCCGACCGGATTGCCGCACATTTCGCGGGCCGACTGTCCGGCCCGCCGGTCGCCGTCTAGGATCGATCCTAACCTCCGTCCTCTCCCGATGTAACGCACATGCCTCCACGCTCCGTCATCCAGCGGTCCGCACTCAGTCTCATTCTCGGCGGCGGCCAGGGGGCCCGGCTCTTTCCGCTGACGCAACTTCGAGCCAAGCCCGCCGTCCCGGTGGCCGGCAAATATCGGCTCATCGATATTCCGATTAGCAATTGCATCAACAGCGGGATGACGCGAATCTATGTGCTCACCCAATTCATGAGCGTTAGCCTGCATCGCCACATCGCCAACACGTACAAGTTCGACATGTTCAACGACGGCTTCGTCGAAGTGCTGGCCGCCCAGCAAACGATGGAAGGATCGAAGTGGTACCAGGGGACGGCCGACGCCGTCCGCCAAAACGTCCGCCAGATCGAAGAAGACCCATGCACCGACGTCCTGATCCTCTCGGGGGATCAACTCTATCGCATGGACTACCGTGAACTGATGGCAACCCACGTGGAATCCGATGCGGACATTACGATCGCCGTCCTGCCGGTCCCCGAGAGTCACGTGGCCGGGTTTGGCATCCTGCAGATGGACGAGACGGCGCGGATCAAATCGTTTATCGAGAAGCCGCGTGTCGCCGAGCAGGAACACGAGCCGTACTTCACGCCCGCCGAATGGATCGAGGCGCGCGGCGTGAGGTGCGATGGCCGACATTACCTCGCGAGCATGGGCATCTATCTGTTCAAACGTGAAGTGTTGCTCGAACTCTTGAAAGACCCCCAAGCAACCGACTTCGGCCGAGACATTTTCCAGAAGCACTACCAGAAACTGAAAGTGTATGCCCATCTGTTCGACGGCTACTGGGAAGACCTGGGGACGATCAAGTCGTACCACCAGTCGGCCCTCGACCTCGCGCGCGAACGGCCGTCGTTCGAGTTCTACCATCCCGATGGGCCGATCTACACGCGCATGCGCTTCCTGCCGGCGGCCCGACTCGTCGGCGGGACCGTGAAGGACAGCCTCATCTCGGACGGTTGCGTGGTTGGCGGCGGGACGACGCTCGACCGAACCATGCTCGGCGTGCGCAGCCGAATCGGCGATCGCTCGCGAGTTTTGGAAACAGTGATCATCGGGGCCGACCGATTCGAGTCGGACGCCGAGCGAGCGGAGAACCGCAAAGAGGGCCGGCCGAGCTTCAACGTCGGCGACGACTGCCACATCGAACGCGCCATTCTGGACAAAGATTGCCGCATCGGCAACAAGGTGACGATCAACTACCGCGGCAAGGAACC
The DNA here is from genome assembly GCA_031363325.1 of Gemmataceae bacterium. GTDB lineage: Bacteria > Planctomycetota > Planctomycetia > Gemmatales > Gemmataceae > SIAJ01. Next base: position 3,932 of record JANLUE010001321.1, on the reverse strand, counting down.
AACGGTCGACGGCGACTGCTTCTACGTCCGAGACGGCATCGTGGTGATTCCGAAAGGGGCCGTCGTGCCGGACGGGAAGGTGATTTGAGGGAGAATCCCGTAGCCGCGTTCGCCAGAACGCGGGGGACGCCGCAAAAAACTCCGGTTCTCAACGTGATTTGGGCTTAGTAGCCAGGGATACACCAAAGTCTTGACGCAGGTCGATTCCGACATCGTCGATCGAACTGACGGCTCATTCGACTTGGCGATTTGCGTACTCGGCGAACACGATTTCGACGCCCACTTGTTCCACTCGACTTGAACTGAGCCCACTAAGCCCATTTCCGCTCCCAACGCCAGACGGGGCCGTCCTCGGGATCGACGACTTCGCCGATGCTTTCAAACCCATTCTTCTCCAGCACCCGGCCCGAGGCGTTGTCGCGATTCATCGTGTGAGCCCGGATCACTCGCACGCGCTCATCGCGAAGGGCGAACTCGACCAACGCGCCGGCCACCTCGGTCGCGAAACCCTGCTTCTCGAACTTCGGCACGATCCCATAAGCGATTTCGGCCATCCCATCCGCATCGGGCGGGCCCTTGAATCCGGCGCTGCCGATGACCGTGCCGCTCTCGCGATGGAGTACCGCGAAGCCGTGTGCCCAGACATCGGCCGACTTCGCCGCGCGGAGTTGTTCGAGCCAGACGGGCGACACGGCGTCCGACACGATGAAACTTCGCAACCCCTCGGCCGCCGGCCAACCGAAGATGGCCTCGTAAGCTTCGACCCCGTCGATGAGCGCGAGGTAGTGGGCCGGCGAATACGGCAGTAATCGAAGGCGCGGGGTTTCAACGGACATGTCGGCTCGGGTTCGACGATCGATGGAAAGGATTCTCGCCGATTCAACGCTCGACGGCAACCACTTCAAGCCGCCCCATCTCACGGTTCGCCGGGTAAGCCGCGCCGGGCCAATCGAGCCCAAGCTCGGTCAACTTCGCGCGAATCGCCCGCAAATCCCAAAGTCGCGCGCCGGCACGCCCAGACAAAACGACGAGGGAATCGCCTTCGCGATTGAAGCGCAGGCCGACGACGGTCTCCGGGGCCGGCGTCGGCACGAGGCGCGCGAGCACCGTTCGAGTCGCCATGTCGAGCAAACGAACTTCGGCGCGGTCGTGCGTGTACGCGAGAACGGATCCATCCGGCGAGAACGCGACGGCCATCGGGCCGACCGTCTCGGCACGCGGGACCATCCACAGTTGCTCGCGCGTCCGAACCGACCAACCACACAGTTCGCCGCTCTCGCACGTGACCAGGGTCTCGTTGTCCGGCGAAAACGCGACCGGCCCCGACCCGCTGCGATAGAAGGTGTGCGCCAGTTCGCCGGTCGACGCGTCCCACAGGCCAAAGCCAACGTCGTTGCTTCGTCCGCACGCCGCCCACCGGCCGTCGCGTGAAATGTCCACGCAGCGAACGCGGTCGTGGAAGATCAAACGTCGCGTCGGCCCGGCGAAGTCGTTCAGCACCGCGTAGTCGGTTCCCGGATACGAAACGATCATTCGCAGGCCGGCTGAATCGATTGCGATATCGTGGGGGTTGCGGAAGATTGGTTCCGGCCCGGTGCCGTCACGTTTCGGGTCGCGCGGGGGTATCAGGGTCACGCGTTCGGCCGGGCCGACGAGGAGTCGAGCGCCTTCCCGCTTCGTCGGCCAGCGAAACACCCCCTCGTTCCGCGATGCGTAAATGAACCGGCCAACCGGGTCGTATCGAACCGCGTAGACCGGGCCGGGAGCCGGCACCTTACCGACGAGCACGCGGCGAGCCACGTCCCAGAAGTACAACGCGTCGCGCCCCCCGGTCACAATCAATCCGTCGTCGACCAGAAAGTCACTCGCCGCCGCGTCCGGGACGCTCAAGTCGGGCGCGGTCATCAGGACCGCCTCGTCGCCGGCCGACACCCGCCACAGACCGATCCGCCGATCGCCGCGAAAGGAAAGTCGCTTGCCGTCCGGGCTGAAGCGGTTGGCGTGGCGGTCAAGTCGAAACGCGACCCGCCCCGATGTCGCGTCCCAGACACGCGTGAGCCCATCCATCGCGTGCGTCACGACGAGTCGGCCACTCGGGTGCAACAACACATCGTGGCTCAATTGGCCCTGATTCCGCAAGACGGCGATCGGTTCGGCCGGCCGGTCCGGGTCCCACAGAAAAACGTCGTAGCCGCTCCCGACGGCCAGGGTTCGGCCGGTCGCGTCCCAGTCGAGGCCGAAATTGTCGGCCGCGTGCTTCAAGCGAATCGCACCAACAGATTTCGATGTGTTGAACACATAGACATCCGTGCCGCGACGACTGGTGACCGCCACGCGCTGGCCCGAAAGGTCGAAACGGACGCGGAACGGCGTCCCGGACACGGTTCCCAGATCGACAACCTTCTCGGTATCGAACTCAATCAATCGAATCATCTGGCCGTCGGCGAAGGCAAGACGTTTGTCGTCGGGAGAAACGTCGAAGGCCATATGCTCGATACGCGGATCGCCTTTGAAAACCGTGCGCCCCGCGCGCCAGTCCCAGACCTCGAGAGCCGGCCCACGTTGCTCGAAGCGAACCGCGAGGAGCCGACCGGTCGGGCTAAAGCGACACGCGATCGGGATCCGCTCGCCGCGTTCGAGCCGGGCGACTTCAACGTCGTCGACGGCCCGACGGACGCTGACGCCGTAACCATGCGGCCGGGCGAAATGTTCCAGGTCCGGCGTGAAGTCGATCGCGTCGGGCAGTTTGGTGTAGCCGGTCGCGTCCCAGGCTCGTTCTTCGGCCACGTCGGTCAGCGACAAGCACGCGACGGCCTCGTCCCGGAGTTCCGGGTCTGGGCGGATCGCGGCCGCGTCGGCCAGGGCCGCGAGGCCGTCAAACCGTCGGCCCGAACGGTTGCTCCACCGGTCGGCGTGCGCCTGATTCAGGTACGTGTGCCAGAGCCGATCGCGGAGCTGATCGTTCAGCCCGCTGATCTCGCCCGCGCGTTCGCGGGCCCGGATCGTGGCCGATGTCGAAACGATCGCGATGGCCGTTAGGCAGAGGAACACGATCCCGAGCAAGCTAGCGACGGCCGGGTTCCGCCGCGCCCAGCGCCAGGCCTGGCCCGCGAGCCCGGCTCGCCGGGCCCGAATTGTTCGCCCGTCCGCGAAGCGACGGAGATCGTCGGCGAATTCGGCGGCCGATTTGTATCGCCCGGTCGGCGCGGCCGCCATCGCCTTGCGGACGATCGTGTCCAGATCGCGGGGCACGCGCGGATCGATCGAACGCGGTGCCGGCGGGTCGCCGCGGCGAACCTTCTCAATCAAGCGAATTCGGACATCGTCGCGAAAAGCCGGGAATCGTGCGGCCAGTTCGTACAACGTTACGCCGATGCCGTACACGTCGGTCCGGGCGTCGGCCCGACCTTCGAGTTGCTCGGGTGCCATGTAAGCGAGCGTGCCGAGTACGTCCCCCGTCTCCGTTAGTGGTTCGCCGTCGCTCGCCTTGGCGAGCCCGAAATCGGTCACCCACAGGATGCCGGCCGTATCGAGCAACAGATTCGAGGGCTTGATGTCGCGGTGAATGATCCCCTGGCGGTGCGCGTAGTGCAACGCGTCGGCCGCCTGGGCCGCCAGCAGGGCGACGTTGCGGTAGTATTGCGCGTCCGATGTTAGGCTGGCGCTCGCGAGCGTCGACGGTTCTTCGGCGGTCGGTCCATCGACGACGGTCGGTCGTTCGCGGAGTTCGCCGAGGACGGCCGCGAGCGTCTGGCCGCGAATGAACTGCATCGCGTAGAAGTGCGTGCCGTCTTGTTCGCCGACGCCGAACACCGGGACGATGTTCGTGTGGTGCAGCCCGGCGGCCGCCCGGGCTTCCCGACGGAACCGCTCGAAATGGGACGGTCGAGTATGTAACCCCGGTGACAGAACCTTCAGGGCCACGTGCCGGC
>JANLUE010001279.1:0-2820 GCA_031363325.1 Gemmataceae bacterium | reverse complement strand
GTTCGATGCTCACAACGAGCTTCGAACAGAACTCGGCGCACGTGAACCACGTGCTCGGCCACTTCCGTATCGGCGTGACGGACGATCTCGGCGTGGCCGAAGCGGCCAAGTTGACCGGCCCGGTCAGCGCGGCCCTGGCCGTCCCGACGGAGCGGCGGGTCGATGCCCATCGCGCGACGATCGCCGACTACTATGCCCGGGTTATCGCTCCCGAAATGAAGGCCGATCGCGATCGACTCGCCGAGGTGACGAAGTCGCTCGCCGCGATCAAGCCGACCACCGTACCGGTCATGAAGGAACTGACTGCCAAGGACCGCCGCAAGACCAATCTTCAGTATCGCGGCAACTTCATGGACCTCGGCGACGAAGTCAAGGAGGGCGTGCCGGTCGCGTTCCTCGAAGCTGGCGCGATCAAGCCAACCAACCGTCTCGAACTGGCCAAGTGGCTCGTGTCGCCGGAGAACCCGCTGACGGCCCGCGTCACCGTGAACCGCATCTGGGAACAACTGTTCGGCATCGGCCTGGTGCGAACGAGCGAGGAATTCGGCACCCAGGGCGAACTGCCTTCGAACCCGGAGCTTCTCGACTGGCTCGCGACCGAATTCATTCGCCTGGGCTGGGACCAAAAGGCGTTGATCAAGTTGCTGGTCACTTCTTCGGCCTATCGGCAATCGTCGAAAGTGACGAAGGACGTGCTTGAAAAAGACCCGGAGAATCGATTCGTCTCGCGCGGCCCGCGCTTGCGACTGTCGGCCGAGATGGTCCGCGATCAGGCCCTCGAGGCCGCCGGGCTCCTGTCGGCGAAACTGTACGGCCCATCGGTCAAGCCGCCGCAACCGGCCCTGGGCATCAACGCCGCGTTCGGCGGCTCGATCGACTGGAAGACGAGCGAAGGCGAGGATCGCTATCGCCGTGGCCTGTACACCGAATGGCGGCGCTCGAACCCGTACCCCGCGATGAGTACGTTCGACGCCCCGAACCGGGACATCTGCGTGGTTCGTCGAGCCCGAACAAACACGCCTCTTCAGGCGTTGGTGACGCTCAACGACGTGGTCTACGTCGAAGCGGCCCAGGCCCTGGCCCGGCGAATCGTCAAGGACGGCGGCGCGTCCGCGACCGACCGGGCCGCCTTCGCCTTCAAAGCCTGCCTAGTCCGCCCGCCGACCGCCGAGGAAACCAAACGCCTCGCGACCTTGTTCGACGAATCGAAACGGGAGTTCGCGAAAGACGCCGCCAAAGCCAAGGAAATGGCGACGAACCCCCTGGGTTCCGCCCCAGCCGGCATGGACATCAACGAATTGGCCGCGTGGACGGTCGTCGTCAATGTGATTCTGAATTTGGACGAAACATTGATGAAGCGGTAGGCCGGCGCGACCCAGCCACTGTGGCTTGGTCATTTCGTCCATTGTGAAATCGTCCGCACCATTCAACGGAACGAGCCCTGTGGCTTCGCGCGGTCGGCCGTACGAACCAAACGACCTTCAATTATTGACCGACCCGAGCGATCCGTCGTCGGTCGGCCAATCATTCAGGGCTCGGTCGATTTCGCTATCCCAACTCCATGTCTCTGACCGCCGAGCACCGGGCACCTTGCGACTCCTGGCTCGCTCGCCGCGATCCACGCTGGCGGCTCGGGGCTTTCGTCGTCGCGATCCTGTGCGTCGCGTCCGTGCGCCAGGTCCTGCCCGCGCTCGCCGGGTTCGGGTTCGCCATTGCGCTCGCGGCCCTGGGACGGGTGCCGGCGGCCTGGTTCCGCGTTCGGGTCGGCGTGTTCTTGCTCGGCTTGATTCCATTTCTATTCGTCGTGCCCTTCGTCGTGAATCGCGGCGCGGTCCTTTGGGAATGGTCGTTCTTGCAAATGACCGATGAAGGCCTGTGGGCAGCGCTCGCGATCGGGGCGAAGACGCTCGCCATCGCGACGTTCGGGTTCACGTTGCTCGCGACGGCTCCGGTCCACGCCTCGCTCGCGGCGGCCGGGCACCTTGGCGTGCCGAAGGCCTTCGTCCAGGTGGCCGCGTTAACGTATCGCTATGCGTTTATGCTTCTCGACGAACTCAATCGATTGCGGGTCGCCCTGCGCGTGCGCGGGTTTCGCAACGCCGCGACCGGCCACGCCTATCGGACGGTCGGCCAAGTGGCCGGCACGCTCGTCGTCCGCGGGCACGATCGGGCCGAGCGCGTAGTCCACGCGATGCGCTGTCGCGGGTTCGACGGGCGCTTCCGCACGCTCGCCGTGTTTCGGATGACCGCGCGCGACGTCCTCTTCTTTGGAATCGTGGCTTCAATCGCCGGAGGGCTCGTCGCGTGGGATCGGCTCTGATCGATGTCCGCGAGCTCCGGTTCGCGTACCCGGACGGGCGCGCCGCCCTCGCCGGCGTGACGTTCGCGCTCGCCCCGGGCGAATCGGTCGGCCTCATTGGGCCGAACGGGGCCGGCAAGACGACCCTGTTCCTTTGCCTCGCCGGCGTTTTGCGCGTGGCCCCCGGCGCGATCTCGATCGCGGGCCTCGACCCCGTGAACGCAGCCGACCGTAAGCAATTGCCGAGTCGAGTGGGGGTCGTCTTTCAGAACAGCGACGATCAACTGTTCGCCAGCACCGTCGGCGACGATGTGGCGTTCGGCCCGTTGAACCTCGGCCTGTCGACGGCCGATGTCCAGGCTCGCGTCGGCGAGGCGCTCGGCCAAGTTGGGCTCGTCGGGGCGAACGATCGCGTGCCATTCCAACTGTCCGGCGGCGAGAAACGCCGCGCGGCCATCGCCGGCGTGCTGGCCATGCGGCCCGATGTGCTGCTGCTCGACGAACCGTCGATGTTTCTCGAC
>JANLUE010001266.1:0-3113 GCA_031363325.1 Gemmataceae bacterium | reverse complement strand
GAGGCGCTAGCCGAGCGCGTCACGTCGCCGACGCGCTCGGCTAGCGCCTCGCGGCTAACGTCCGATTCTTTCGCCCCCAACGCGTACGCCACGCCCCGCAGGTCGCGCAAATCTTTGACGGTCTTGCCGGCGGCGAGTCGTCGCGCAATCTCGACGATGTTCTGTTCGCCCATGCCGTAGACGAGCAGGTCGGCCTTGCTGTCGAGCAGGATCGAGCGGCGGACCGTGTCGCTCCAGTAGTCGTAGTGGGCCAGTCGGCGCAAGCTCGCTTCGACCCCGCCCGCGATGACCGGTACGCCGGGGAAGGCTTCACGGCAGCGCTGGCAGTAAGGAAGCGTGGCCCGGTCGGGACGCAGGCCGATTCGGCCCCCGGGGGAATAGGCGTCGTCGTTGCGGACTTTTTTGTTGGCGGTGTAATGATTAATGAGCGAGTCCATGTTCCCCGCGCTGACGGCGAAGAACAGGCGTGGCCGACCGAACTGACGCCACGGGTCGGCCGAGCGCCAGTCGGGCTGGCTGAGGATTGCGACCCGGAACCCGGCCTGCTCGAGTACGCGGTGCAGGATCGCCATCGCGAAGCTGGGATGATCGATGTATGCGTCGCCGGTCACGAACACGACATCGACCGCGTCCCAGCCGCGCGCGCGCATCTCGTCGGCGTTCGTCGGGGCGAACGGCGCGGCGAACCGCTCGTGCCAGAGGGGTAGCGACAGACGGGGCTTCATGGGGTCATTCTACCGCGATTCGGTTTGCGAGGACCGGACCCATCGATTTCACCCCGGCCATCGTCTATATGGATGAGCAGGCCGCCGGTTCGCGCCGGGCGGCCCGCCCTCACGTCTCTCCGAGGTGTCTCTATGGCCAGTCGCACGCGCCTCTTGCTCGGCACAACCGCCCTGTTCGCGGCGGTTGGAATCACGGTACTGGTGGTCGCGAGTCCAAGCACGCCCAAGTCTCGCGAGGCCCAGTGGAAAAAGGTGGACGAGGCCGTGAACAAGGGACTGCCCAAGACCGCCATCGAACACCTCGAACCGATCATCAAGGCGACGATCGAAGAAAAGGCTTATCCGGAAGCGATCCGGGCCGTCGCCAAGAAGATTGCCCTCCAAGGAAACATCGAGGGCAACAAGCCGGAAGAACGCGTCACCCGGCTGAAGGCCGAGATCGCCAAGGCCCCGGTTGAAATGGTCCCGGTCCTCGACACGATCCTGGCTCACTGGTACTGGCACTATTTCCAACAAAATCGCTGGCGATTCATGCAGCGGACGGCCACGTCGGCCGCGCCGAGCGAGGACTTCACGACCTGGGACCTCACGCGCATCTTCGCCGAGATCGACAAGCAGTTCACCAAAGCCCTGTCGGCCGAGAAACAACTCAAGGCCATCCCGATCGCGGACTACGACGCCCTACTCGAAAAAGGCACCCTCCCCGACACCTATCGGCCCACGCTGTACGACTTCCTGGCTTTCGAAGCGTTGCAGTTCTACTCGTCGGGCGAACAGGCGGGCGCGAAGTCCGAGGACGCCTTCGACTTCCCGGCCGAAAGCCCCGCCCTCGGGACTTCCGAGGAGTTCCTGAAGTGGCAGCCGCAAACGACGGACGATTCCTCGCCCAAGCTCAAGGCGATTCGGCTGTTCCAACAGGTCATGAACTTCCATCGCGGCGACACGGATCATTCGGCGTTCATGGACGCCGACCTGGGCCGTCTGCAATTCGGCCACGCGAATGCGATCGGCGAGAACAAGGGCGAACGCTACAAGAACGCCCTCCGGGCCTTCACGCTCAACTGGATGCAACACGAGTTGTCGTCGACCGCGAAGTATCGCTGGGCGGCCGTTCTCCAGGGTGAAAACGACAACGCCCTGGCCCGAACCATCGCGATCGACGGCCAGAAGGCGTTCCCCAATTCGGTCGGCGGCAAGCTTTGCCAGAACCTCGTGACGAGCATCGAGACGAAACATGTCGCCATCACGACCGAACGCGTCTGGGGCGATCCGTTGCCGATTTTGCGAATCACCTACCGCAATATCGACAAGGTTCACTTCCGGGCCGTGTCCGCCAACTGGGCCGATCGACTCACCCGCGATCGCTGGCGGCCGGAAGTTTTGACCGAGGGGGATCGCAACGAACTGGTCTCGAAGCAGCCGGAACTGGAATGGTCGGCCGATCTGCCCGAGACGGCCGACTACCGCGAACGGACCGAAGACGTGTCCGCACCGAAGGGCCTGAAGCCGGGCTTCTACTTCATCGTCGCGAGCCCGGCCGCGAACTTCGGCGACAAGTCGAACATGGTCTCGGCCGCCGACGTGTGGGTCTCGAACCTCGCGATCGTCATGCGCTCCGCGTGGGGTAGTGGCAAACTCGATGGCATGGTCGTGGCCTCGAAGTCCGGCGAGCCGGTCGCCAACGCGGCCATCCGGACCTGGGCGCGAAACAACGATGGCTCGGTCGGCCAGGGGCCGGCCGCGTTGACCGACGTGAACGGCCTTTTCACGATCGCCGCCGCCAACAACCGCCAGTACTTCGTGCTCGCGGACGTTAATGGCCAGGCGCTCGCCGCCGCCAACGAATATTCGAATTACACCAACAACAACATCTACCAACCGCATCAACAGACGGTCCTGTTCACCGATCGTTCGATCTATCGCCCCGGCCAGACGGTCCACTACAAGGGCATTTGCCTGTTCATCGATCAAAAGGCCGACGACTACAAGGTCACGCCGGGCCGCAAGGTTCAAGTCGTCTTCAACGACCCGAACGGCAAGGAGATCGCCAAGTCGGATGCGACGGCGAACGACTTCGGTTCGTTCAGCGGCAGCTTCACGGCCCCGCGCGATCGGCTCGCGGGCCGAATGATGATCGCGGTTCCCGGCGTCGGTGGCGGCGCGGTCGCGATCAGCGTCGAGGAATACAAACGGCCGAAGTTCCAGGTCGCCGTCGAGGCGCCGAAAGAAGCGCCGAAGCTGAACGGCGAAGCGATCGTGACAGGCAAGGCGACGGCCTACACCGGGGCGGCAATCGGCGGAGCCAAGGTTCGTTACCGCGTGACTCGCGAAGTCCGCTGGCCGGTCTGGTTCTACGACTGTTGCTGGTGGCGCTTGCCGCCGAACCGG
>JANLUE010001262.1:0-1531 GCA_031363325.1 Gemmataceae bacterium | reverse complement strand
GAATGCCCGTTCGTGGCGAATGTACCTTGCCAATCCAACCTCCGCCAGCTCGGCCTCGCTCGAAGGGGCGGGGGGTGCCAAGCCCTCGGCTGCCAAGCCCTCCACATGAAGGCGATGGCTTCGCGCATCAGGGCGATCGTCTCGGCCCGATCGTCGCCGGCCGCCACGCACCCGTCGAGATCGGGAGAGTAGGCCGAATAGCCCGTCGTTGTCGGCTCCAGGATGATGAGGTATTTCATGCGTCTCGACCCGCCTGTCGGAGAACACTCTTCTCAGTCGCGAGCCGTCCGGCCAACCCGGGCGGGTCGTGTCGTTGAAGGTTTACCTATTTCTTCCGCTTCGCCACGATCTTGCCGTCGACCACGTCGATGCGATCACGGCGAAAAGCGGCAATGATGTAAGAATGGCCGTCAACTTTTTCCGAACTCGCACCGACCATGACATCTGTCGAGTCGTCTCCCTCCAAAACAACTTCGATCCCGCTGAGTTTGTATTTTGAAGTTTCGATGACGACAAACCCCTTCGCAAAGTCCAGTTTCGGTACAGCCTCTTTGCCTCGTAGAACTTTCCAGACTTTCTCGAAGTCAGCCGGTTTTACGATCGGTGCCTTGGGACACTGCTCCGCGATCTTGGCGTCGGCGAACGTCCCCAACCATTTGCGGGTTGGCTCGATGCGAACTTCGGGTTGGTCGGCTTTGGAGAGGTCGGGGACTTTCGCCTCCTTGTCCCGTTTGAGTTCGATCACCTCGGCATCCTTGTCGTCGAGACCCTTGGGACGCTTTGCGCCGTGTCCGAATGCGACTTTCAGTTCATCGCCCTTTATTTCGTAGATCCCAAGTCGTTCTTCTGGATCGTTCGCGCGGAGTTGCTTAGCCGTGATTTGTTTCGGCGATGCCTTGCCGTCCAGTTTGATCGCGAACAATTTGCTGTGGCCAATCACCAACTCGCCATCCCGTGTTTGAAACGACTGCCAGCCCATCCGACCGCCCTGGAAAACAATAAAGTGCGCGCGATCGCGACCCTTCTTGGCCGGCGTCGACGCCCAAACTCCCTCGACGAGCTTTAACTCCTTGGCCGCGTCGTCCTCGGCACGCGCTGGTGCCGGCCAAGCGACAAGCGCGGCCACTCCGAGAACCGCCCCGACAATCGCACGGTTCATTCGACCTCCTCATTGGTGGGCCATGGAATGAAACAACACGAAGTTGTTTATTCCCGCCGATGCATGCAACGGCAGTCGAAGCCGATGGTACTTTGCTCAAGAACGCGTAAGTTGAATTGAGAGATCGACCTGAGCCGTCCGGTCATGCCGGACGGCTCTCGTCGTAGGAAGTTCGACGTCGCCATTATCGTCGAGTCGCCGGGGCCGTCCGCAAGGACGGCCCCGGTCTTTTACCTGCACGCGAAGGCTCGGATCGGTTTGAAACTACAAATCGTCACACGTTGTTCGAAGCGACGTGGGCGGCGAGGACCTGGAGCATCCAGTCTGCCATGTCCTGGGCCTCGACGATCAAGACCGTGTGGTTCTGCCGGG
>JANLUE010001205.1:0-2791 GCA_031363325.1 Gemmataceae bacterium | reverse complement strand
AACTTGCCCGGCTCGGCCAGGCGCTCGGCAGTCGCCAGATCGACGGGGCGATTGAACGCGAGAATTCCGCCGAACGCACTGAGCGGGTCGCCGTCGTAGGCCATCTGGAACGCATCGACGAGGTTCGATGCGATGGCCGCTCCGCAGGGATTGTTGTGTTTGACGACGACGGCCGCCGGCTCGGCGTATTCGCGGACCAGATTGATTGCGCTATCGAGATCGAGCAGGTTGTTGTAACTGAGTTCTTTGCCGTGGAGGATCTCGGCGGCCGCCACCGTGTCGCGGCGTGCCGCGGGTTCGACGTAGAACGCAGCCGGCTGATGGGGGTTCTCGCCGTAGCGGAGGCCGCACTTCTTAGCGAGTGTAAGTGAGAAATGGGCCGGGAGCGTCTCGGCCCCGCCGGACTTGCCAAAGTAATTGGCGATCGCCGCGTCGTAGGCCGACGTTCGTTCGAACACGGCGCGGGCCAGTCCACGCCTTGTCTCGAGCGTGAGCGAGCCGCCGTTCGCTTTCAGTTCCTCGACGAACGTCGCGTACTGTTCCGGCGATGTGAGCACCGCGACCGAGTCGAAGTTCTTGGCGGCCGAGCGCAACATCGACGGGCCGCCGATGTCGACGTTCTCGATCACTTCCTCATCGTGAACTCCGGGCTTCGCCACCGTTTGTTCGAACGGATAGAGGTTGCAAACGACCAGGTCGATCTCGGCGATGCCGTGCCGGCGAATCGTGTCGAGATGTTCCGGCAAGTCGCGCCGCGCCAACAAACCACCGTGAATCTTCGGGTGCAACGTCTTCACCCGGCCATCGAGCATCTCCGGGAAGCCGGTCACTTCGGAAATATCGCGAACGGCGAGCCCCGCGTCGGCGAGGGCTTTTCTTGTTCCCCCCGTCGAAATGAGATCGACCCCGAACCCGACCAAAGCGCGGGCGAGATCGAGAAGGCCCGTCTTGTCGGAGACGCTGAGCAAAGCGCGGCGAATCGGTCGGAGCATGGTTCGTTGGTGTGCGTCGAGGTTGAAGGAAACGATTGGTATAGAGAGGCGAATGGCCGGAGGAAGGCGCTTTTGAACGTTGCCGCGATCGTGTAAGGTGGTTCAGACCGGAGGCCGCGATGTACAATTCGTCCACGCACAAACCCCTGTCTGACGCTTTGACTCGCGCGGGCGCCAGGCCACCCGTCAGCCAAACTCCCAGTTCAAATTGAACGGGGTTTGCAACTGATCAAGCGATCGCTGGCGACTCCGCGCCGGCATCTTGGCCTGCGTCAAGACTATCTCCAAACTGTCGCGGTCAAATTAGCCGCGAAAGGCGGGGGTTGCGTTTTCCGAACTCCACGATCCGGACTACAGTAATTACTCGAAGATCGCCCTTACATTGTCGTCGTTCGCCACAATCGACGAGAGAATTCGATTCGTAACGCATTCAAAGCGGCACTGGAACTTCCCCGATTCGCGCTCCGCGATACTCAACAATGACCAACCCCCAATCGACCGCCCTCCTTTTCGATCTGTCCAAGTCCGGCCGGCGATGTCATCGGCTGCCGGCTTTGGACGTGCCCTCGCGCCCGGCGCGTGAACTGATCCCGACGAGCCAGCTTGCCGATGGGCCGCCGCCCTTGCCGGAGTTGGCCGAGGGGGACTTGATTCGGCACTTCACGAACTTGTCGCAGCGGAACATGTCGATCGACACGAACTTCTATCCGCTCGGTTCGTGCACCATGAAGTACAACCCGAAGCGGCACGAGCGGTTCGCCAACAGCCCGGCGTTCGCCGGGCTCCATCCGCTGCAGGACGAAGAGACCACGCAAGGGATGCTCGAAGTTCTGTGGGAGATGCAGAACTTCCTCGTCGAGGTTTCCGGACTGCCGGCGATCTCGCTCCAGCCGGCAGCCGGGGCCCAGGGGGAACTCACGGCGCTTTACGTGGCGGCCGCGTACTTACGCGATGTCGGCCAGACGCATCGCAAGACGGTCCTCGTGCCCGATAGCGCTCATGGGACCAACCCGGCGAGCGCCGCCCTGGCCGGGTTCCACGCGGTCACCGTGAAGAGCAACGCCCAGGGCCTCGTCGATCTCGACGACCTCAAGGGCAAGCTCGGTTCGGACACGGCCGTGTTCATGATCACGAACCCGAACACGCTCGGACTGTTCGAGAAGCAGATCAAGGCGATCACGGAACTGGTTCACGCGGCCGGCGGGCTCGTGTATCTGGACGGCGCGAACATGAACGCGATCCTCGGAGTCACGCGGCCGGGCGACTTCGGGGCGGACATGCAGCACTACAACGTCCACAAAACTTTCACCGGCCCGCACGGCGGTGGCGGGCCGGGCTCGGGGCCGATCACCGTCCGCGATTTTCTCGCCCCTTATCTGCCGTCGCCGGTCGTCGCGAAAGTCGGCGACCAGTTCGTGCTCGATTACGATCGGCCCAAGTCGATTGGCCGGGTGCGCAGTTTCTTCGGCAACGTGGGCATTCTGTTCCGCGGCTGGGCTTATATTCGCACGCTCGGCCCGGACGGGCTGAAGCGCGTCAGCGAACACGCCGTGCTAAACGCGAACTATCTGCTCAGTCGAATCAAGGGTGCCTACGAGGTGCCGCACGGCGACCGGTGCATGCACGAATTCGTCGCGAGCGCCAAGGCCCTGCGCCGCGAGAAACGCATCAGCGCCATGGACGTGGCCAAGCGGCTGCTCGACTTCGGCTACCACGCGCCGACGGTGTACTTCCCGCTCGTCGTGCCCGAAGCGTTGATGATGGAGCCGACCGAAACCGAGAGCAAGGAAACTCTGGAC
>JANLUE010001159.1:0-6217 GCA_031363325.1 Gemmataceae bacterium | reverse complement strand
GGCCGGAAGACCTGGTTGTACAGGGCGACGATCGTGGGCAATTCGCCCGACCCGACCACTTCGACGACCGCGTCCATAACCGCCCTTTCGATGGTCAGCCCGGTCGGTGCAGTTTCGACACGACGTCCATCCAGGTCATGACGTGCCATTCGGGTCGCGGCCCGGGCGCTTCGGCTTCGAGGTCTTCGCCGGACTCGACCGAGTCATCGTCTTCGAATTCGTCATCTGATTCCGAATCCGATTCCGCGGCCGGCTCGTCACCCTCGCCCTCGACTTCAACCGGCACGCCGGCTTCAGCGGCCATGGTCGGTTCGCCGGCAACTTCCGGCGCCCCGGCCTTCTTCTTGCGCCGACGGCGGCGGCGCTTCTTCTTGGGGCCGGGTTCGCCGCCCTCGGTCGTCGGCTCGTCGCCGTTTTCCTCGTCCGGGTCTTCGAGCGGTTCGGGTGCTTCGCCGACCTCGTCATTGTCTTCGGCGACGACATCCGGGCCCGGATCGTACAAGGCCGCGCGTGGGGTGGATTCGTCGTCGAATCCCGAACCGAAATCGCCGGCGTCGTCGACCGGCTCCGGGTCGGGCTTGCGCAGGATCGGCCGAGCCACCGGCTTCGGTGCGGCGGGCCGCTCGGGTGGCGGTGCGGGTTTCGTCGTTTCGAGGCCGAACTCGTCGGCCAAATTGTCCCAGCCCGATTCGTCGTTGTTCATGTGTCCTCAAGTGGGCGAAAGGGCGATCAATTGAGCAAGTAAATGATGGTGAGGGCCGCGTGAAAGCATTGTACGAAGTGCGGAGCGCGAGTTCAGGGCACGTGCCGTGGAACGAATTTCGTCGCCGCGGGCACCGACGAAGTGAGCTATTTCATCGTTCGCGATCAGCGCCGCTCGGAATGAAACGTACCATTGACGGGCCGCGTCGAGCGTGATCCGCTCGATCGCATGACAGAGACGAAGGTCGCAATCGCGGCGGCCGCACCGAATCCAATGCCGAACCAGAAGGGCGGCCCGAGGCCATGCTGACGCTCGTCGCCGCTTGCCAACGAGGAACCAGCCCCGCCGCCAAGCACGATGCCGATCAACGTTCGGGCCAAAATCGATCGGGCGGACCAGTCCTCGTCCGAGTCATTTTCGTTCAACCTTCTGGCGGCTGCGAACAACCCGAGGAATGCGCCCACCGCGGAACCGACGAGGGCTCCCGCCGTTCGGGCCGGCAGATCGCCGATTGGGTAGCGTTCGACCAGATGCCCGATGGCCGTTCCAGCCAACACGACAAAGGCGACCCCGACGAAGGCAGTGCCCCGTCGCCAAACCGATCGACGGCCCGCGCGCGCGATGCCGTCTTCACGGCGAATTCGCTCGCTTGTCGATTCTCCGAGTTCGGCGAAGGGATCGCTCATGGCGTTCGATCAGGCTCCGTTGTCAGCCAGACAATCCCGCTTCGCGAAGCTTCGCTTCGAGGCGCGCAACTCGTTCGGCGAGTTCGGTTCGGTCACGTTCGGCCTGGTCCGCCCGAGCCCGTTCGCGGTCGGCGCGCTGGACGGCTGCCTTCGCGCGCAGCGATTCGCCTTCGGCCAACTGCTCCGCCGCGATGGCTCGCTCGACGCCCAGTGGCACGATCGAGCCCGTCGCGTCCGTCCAGCGAAGCCACCGTTTCAGTTCGCCGTCGAATTCCCCTTCCCAGATCGTCACGCCCAGGCCGGCTTTTTCCAGAAAACCTGGCTCCACCGGTCGGAGTCGTCCGTTCGAGTACGCGAAGACACGGAGTTCGTCGTCGCTCAGAAAGTGGCCGGGGTCGAAGATCACGTAGTAGTCGATGCGCAGCCGCGAGTAGAGTTCGAGTTTATCGGTGTCTTCGCCACCAAGAGTTGGCGAGACGATCTCGATCACGACTTCCGGCATCTTGCCGATCAGCCATGTGAAGTACGACCGATGTTCCTTGACCTCGAGCGACTCGTCCACGCGGACATCGAGGCTTAACATCACGTCGGGTACGACGGGTGGAACCTTGCCGGCGTAAAACAGGCCAACGTTTGAAGTCACGAAGAACGGCCGATCGCCGCCCGGCCCGGGCCACGACGAGCGCAAGGACTCGACCAACATCGACGCCTGCCGTTCCGCAAAGATGTTGTCCAAGGGCGCACCGTCCTCGGTCTGGATCAGGCTCAGGTCCGGGAGTACGTCCGGGTCCGCGAGCAAGAGCGCATCGGTCGACATGGATGGTCCTCATTCCTTCTCGCATTCTAGCACGTGCCAACGGATGCCTTCGATCTCTCGGCCGGCGCAATGCAATAAAATTCAACTTGACTTTCGTTTTTCAAATATCCATAATACTCAAACCGAATTACATTTTGTTGAGGCCCGGATGGCGGACGAACTGCCCCCGTGGTTGCGGGGCCTGGACGACGAGGACCGGCTCTTTCTGAAGCGGTTCCTGCTGGCGTCCGGGTCGCTGAAAGACTTGGCGGCCGAGTACGGCATCTCGTACCCGACCGTGCGGGCCCGGCTCGACCGCTTGATCGCCAAGGCCCGGGCGGCCGAAGACGCGAAGTCCGTCGACGACTTCGAACGACGCCTGCGCGTGCTGACGGCCGGCGGCGATGTTCCCGTGAGCGTCGCCAAAGAGTTGCTGGCCGCCCACCGGGCGACCCTGAAGAAACGAGGCGAGTCGTGAACGAGCCATGGTTCGATGCCAATCTCTGGGGTTGGCTGCCGGGGACGGCCATCGGTATGGCGGGCGGGATTTGGGGCAGCCTCGTCGGCGTGTTCGCGTCGCGGGGCCAGGGCAAAATACTCGTGTGGCTGAGCTACTGGTTCATGCTCGCGATCGGTGCAAGCTTGTTGATCGCCGCCTGCTTGGCCTACGCGAACGAGCAACCGTGGGCGATCTCATATTCACTCGCGTTGCCCGGCGTGATCGTATTGCTGGTGCTCGTGCCGCTCGGCTTCGTGGCGGCGCGAGTGTACCGTCAAGCGGAAGAACGAAAGATGCGGGCGGCCGAATTCGAGTGACCACCGGGGGACCAATCGTGAACGCGATCCTACTTGGCTTGTCGCTCATCGCTCCGATCGGCGCACCGGTCGTCGAGGGCAGGTATCTCGTCCTGGTCGAGCCGGGGCCGAAGGACGAGTACCTGCCGGCCGCCAAGCGCCTGGCCGACTTCCATGGCGCCGAACTGATCCGCTTCGACTCGGCGGATCTGGTCGCCGCGTTCAAGTTGCTCAAGGAGAAACGCCCTGACTTCGTCGCGTTCGTGTTGCCGCCAGACCGGATTGATGTCGACTTGACGCACGAGATCCTCGCTCGCTCGACGCGGCTCGACGACGATCCGTTCGTCGACTTTGAGTACGCGTTCGTGACGGGCCGAGACGGTCCGGCCGCCGTTCGGTTCGTCGATTCGATCCGGGCCGCATGGGGCCGGAGTTATGGCCGCAAGGCCGCGTTGTTCGGGAGCTGGGAAGGACAATTTCCGCCGAGCCCCGCGAAGCTCTCGTCGATGAAGGCCCTCGGGTCCGAGGCGAGTTTGCACTTCGTCAAGACGCGCGACAGCGCCGCCGATCAGGCCAAGTCGGCCGCGGCCGGGCTCGCCGCCTGTCGAGACCGCGACTTGCTCTTGTTCTTCTCGCACGGCTATCCGGACGAGATGGCCGCGTGCTTCAAGTCGCCGGACTTGAAGGATTGGCGTTCGCCCGGCTCGATCCTCGTGAACTGCGCGTGTTACAACGGTGCCCCCGGCCGATGGTTCGGCCCCGGCCCCGAAGGCGTCAAGGACATGGAGATCGTCGCCAAAGAGAAATCGGTCTGCCTCGCTATCCTCGATTCGGGGGTCGCCGGCTATGTGGCCGGCGTCGATCCGTGGCATGGCCCACTCGCCTTCCAGATGACCGGCCTAATCTTCGACGATGGTCTGCGACTCGGCCATGCCGCCAAGGCGATGCAAGATCGATTGGCGCTGGCCTTTTTGCCGGACCGCATCGAGTTTCCGCCAACGCTCAAGAACCCAAAACGATTCACCGGCGAGGGCCGCGAGAATCGACGCCACAACGGGGCCGGCATGATCGTCTACGGCGACCCGGCCTTCGCGCCGTTCGCGAAGGCCGCCACGCGGACGTTTTCGGCGAAGTTCGAGTCGGTGGATCGATTGACGCTCGCAGTCGGCCGGCAAGTCGATGGTGTGCCGGGCGAGGACGTCATGCTGCCAATGGCTCGGTTGACGAACTATTACAGCGTCGCGTCGGCCGACGTGTTCAAGGAACTTTCGCTTGAAATTTACCGCGTGATCGGATTCCCAAAGAGCAAAACAACGACGCCGAAACTCACGGTCAAATCGGCGAAATGTGGTGCGGACGACGTGCCCACGAAAGACCCGGTGGTCGTCGTTGAGGACACGTCGACGGGCCGGCGCTTGCACGTTCGCGTACCACTCGACGTTCGAGCGTACGGGACGCCGTGGACGATGAAGATTATTCAGTCGGGCATCACGATCGAAATTGATTGCAATTGGAACGAGTGACGGAGTCTCGAATACAAATGTCGCATGGAAAGCGACTCCCTCTTCGACAGTTTTTTCCGCGACGCACCCGAGGCCCTGTTCAAGGTGCTCGGCGATGATCCGAAGCAGGCGCGGCGATACCGGGTCGACGTGCTCGAACTCAAGGCGACCTCCTTCCGGATCGACGGCGTCTTCATCCCGATCGAACCCAGTGCCGGGCCGGCCTATCTGGTCGAGGCCCAGTTCTACCGGAAGGAACTTCTGTACGCGGAGGTCCTTGGGAAGCTGAGTCGTGGCCTCATCAAGACGGAGGGCAAGCAGGAGTTCATCGTCGTTGTGATCTACCCCAGTCGATCGTTCGAGCAACACGACCTCCGCACCTGTCGATGCCTGATCGACTCGGACCAACTTCGCCGTATCTACCTCGACGAACTACCGCCGGCCGGCCCGGACGACTTCGACATGGGTGTACTCGAACTGATCGCCGCGAAGCCGAAGGTGGCCCTGGCGAAGGCCCGGCAGATGATTCCGCGCGTTCGCGGTGCCCGCCTGGACCCCAAGGCGCAACGGAAGCTGCTACAATTCATCGAGACGGTGATCGTCCACCAGTTCCCCAAGTTGCCGCGCGAGGAGATCGAAAAAATGCTCCAGGTCACCGACATGCGCCAGACCCGCGTCTACCAGGAAGGCAAGGAAGAGGGTATCGAGGAAGGCAAAATGGAAGGCAAAGTGGAAGAGCGTGACGTGATCGCCCGACGGATGTTGAAGGACAAACGACCCGTTGCCGTAATTGCCAAATACACCGGACTCACGCCGGCCGAGATTCGCAAGCTCAAGTAGCTGGTGCGAGTTCATCCTGGCCTACTACAATCGCCAGGACTCTCGCCGACCGGAGCTACTCATGTCCGTTTCCCGCCGCACGTTTCTCGCTTCTGCAACATTGGCCGCCGCCTTCGCCGAACCAGCTCGGGCCATTGATGGCAGTCGAATCACGGTTGGCGTCATGGGGACCGGCGGTCGGGGGACCGAACACGCCCGGCTCTTTTCGAAAACCCAGGACACGACCGTCGGCTACCTGTGCGATGTCGATCCGACTCGGATCGCGTCGGCCAGCGCGGTCGTCGAAAAAGGCGGAGCGAAGGCCCCAAAGGGCGTCGCCGACTTCCGCAAGATTCTCGACGACAAGGAAGTTGATGGCTTGATCGTGGCGACGTGCAATCACTGGCACGCGCCGGCCGCGATCCTCGCCTGTGCCGCTGGCAAGCACGTCTACGTCGAGAAACCGTGCAGCCACAACCCGCGTGAAGGAGAACTGCTCGTGGCGGCCGCCCGAAAGCACAAGCGACACGTGCAGATGGGCAATCAACGCCGCAGTTACGGCCACTACATCGAGGCGACGAAGCTCGTTCGCGAGGGAATCCTGGGCCGGGCTTATCTGGCGAAGTCGTGGTACTTCGCGAATCGACCAACGATCGGCACGGGCAAGCTCGCCGACCCGCCGAAGGGGCTCGACTTCGACCTGTGGCAGGGGCCGGCCCCGCGTCGGCCGTTCAAAGACAACTATCTCCATTACACGTGGCACTGGTTCTGGCACTGGGGCAATGGCGAACTCGGCAATAACGGCGTCCACTCGATCGACGTGTGTCGCTGGGGTCTGGGGGTCGATTTCCCGATTCGCGTCACGTCGGCGGGCGGCAAGTATCGCTTCGAGGACGACCAGGAGACGCCGGACACG
>JANLUE010001103.1:0-5908 GCA_031363325.1 Gemmataceae bacterium | reverse complement strand
CTTGATGCCGTTCTTCTCGTAGAAGACGGTGAACGCGTCGTTCACCTGTTCGACGCGAACCTTTTCGCCCGGCCCGGCCGTCACGCCGATGTTCCGCTTGACGCCGGGGACCGCTGGATTGAAGCCACCATCGACCGGGGTCGGGACGGGTCGGACGGCGGCCGGCGGGTTAAAGCGCGGCAACTCGAAGTTCGGGGCCCGGCCGACGGCCGGGAACTCCGGCTCCTTCACTTCCGGCAGCGAGACGTTCTTGATCGTCTCTTTCTTGCCCTTGCGGAGCACAACGAAGTCGACCGGCTTGGCGGCCTTCACTTCTTTGAGGTTCTTGGCGAACTCGAACGCATCGTTCGGAACCGACTTGCCGGCGACTTCGAGTAGGATGTCGTTCGGCTTGATGCCGGCTTGACCGGCCGCCGAGTTGGCGGGCACGTCGAGGCACACGAGTCCCTGGCCGTTCGGCAAGTCGAGGTGCGACACGAGCGCCTCGGACGGCTTCTCGACGCGAACGCCGAGTCGGCCACTCGGTACCGGCCCGATCTGTTGCCAGCGGCCGTCGCCGCCGACCAGAACGTTCGGTCGCCCGCCGGGCATTCCAATGCCGCCCGCTCCGAGCCCTCCGACACCGCCCATCCGGCCACGCATCTGTTGCATCATCGCTTCGAATTGCTTGAGCATGTCCTGCTGCATTCGGAGCATGTCCTCGACGCCACCGGGATTGCCGCCTGGAAACCCGCCGCCCGGAAAGGCGGGCGGCAACGGGAAGGCCGGCGGCGCGGCCACGCCCGGGGCTTCCGGAACCGGGATGGGCTTCGGCTTCTCGAGCGCTTTCAGCAACTCTTCAAGTTGCTTCTGGGCCTCCGGGTCCGAGCCTGCGTCCTTCTTGAGTTTCTCGATCAGTTCCTTGATCGCGTCCGGCGGCGCGGCTGGCTTCGTCGGCGGCTTAACTGGGTCCGCTTTCTTTTCCTGGGCGGTCGCCGAGTCCGGTCGGACGTACAGGCCCGCCGTCAGAATGGCGAACGCCGTCAGTCCACCGCCGATTGCCGTCGCGAAGCGACGCGACACGCGGCGTTCGACGCCGCCCGAGTTTCGCAGCAACATAGTAACCCTCCGATACAGGTCTGATTTGGATCCATGGGCACCGACCGCCCCGAGCGGGGCCGGCACGGGTCGGGTGAGACGTACGAGCAATTCGGCATAGTCGGCCGGGGCCCGAGCGAGCGCGACGGCGTCCGCATCGGCCAGGAATTCCTGAGCGAGACGCACCTGGCGACGCAACCCACCGACCCACGGCCAAACGAAATACAGGCTTCGGGCGAGGCCGAGCAACCAACCGGCGAGCGGGTCGCGTCGAGCGAGATGGCCGAGTTCATGGGCGAACACGCAACGCAGCGATTCACGGTCGCCCGCCAGTACCAACGCTTCGGGCACGAGCACGCGCGGCCGGAGGACGCCGAAGCAGACCGGCCCCGGGGCACGCGTCGAAACCCGCAACTGGGCAGTTGGGCACACACTTTCGGCCGTCGTACGAAATAACTCTTCGACCCCGGCCGGTGCGCATCGGGCGGACCGCCATAAGCGGGCGAGGCCAACGTGGCCGATGAACAACCGGGCGAGCAAGCCGAACGCGATCAATGCGTAGGCCCAAGTCGCGAGCGAGATCGCGCTCGGCCAACGGAAGGGCTCCGGCGTCGGAGTTTCGGCCGATTCGGTCGCCACTCGTGCGGGCACGGCGACCGGTTCGACCTTCGGTTGAACGATCGGCTCGGCGGCCTCCGGCAAAAGTACGAACGCGAACCCCAACTCGCCCACCTCGGGAATCGCTTCTTCTTCGATCGGAGCGAGCGTGGGTCTTGTAATTTCCGCAACTCGAACGGGCTCGACAATCGATACCGGCACGTCGATGGGCACCCAGCCGGGCAACAGGCTCAAAGGGACGATCAGAAGCGCAGCCGCGACGCTCATCGTGCCGACCCAAACCCGTCGAGCCGGCCCGCGCGTGCCGAGCAAAAGCACACGACCGAGGAGCAGAATCGCCCCGCCGATCAAGGCCACGCGGATCGGCCAGGACTCGATGACCCACTCGAGTGTCATGTCGCCCTCCCGGCGGTCCGACGGCCGCTTCGAGCCTGGGCGATGAGCGTTTGCATTCGATCCAACTCGGCGCCGGACACTTTTTCCGCCCGAATGAGCGACAACATGAGTTCGGAGGCCGCCCCGTCGAACATGCGGTCCAGGAATCGCGAGGCGCTTTCCTCGCGACTGAATCGCGGCGAATAGATAAACGTTCGGCCGGCCACTTCGTGAGTAACAAGCTGCTTCACTTCCATGATGCGAAGCAACGTTTGGACCGTGTTGTAGGCCACGGTCTCATCGATCTCGGCTTGAAAGGCGTCGTGTACTTCTCGCACACTCGACGGCCCCAGGTCCCACAGAACCTTGAGGAGATCGGTCTCACGCCCGGTCGGAGTCGGCAGTTCGTCCATGCGGCTCACCTAATACCTAAAGACTTAGGTATGGTAACCCACGCTTCGAAACGTGTCAACGGCGACGTTACAATTTCGTTCGAGGTCTCGCGCACCGGTCGATCGCTCCGATGCCAAGGTTTGGCTACGGCTTCGCGGTTGGTTGGACTGGGTTCACCTTCACGCCCGGGCGTACGCGCTGGAGGCCGTTCACGATCACGCGATCGGTGGACGTCAGGCCGGCGTCAATCACTCGAAACTGTTCGACCTGGGGGCCGAGCGTCACCGCGCGTCGTTCGACTTCGTCCGTGGCGTTCACGACGAACAAGAACTTCTGCCCCTGGTCGGAGGCGAGCGCTTCCTCCGGAATCAGCAGGCCGGAGCGCGGCGCGCCGATTGGGACACGGATCCGCAAGAACAAGCCCGGCGATAGCAAATACTGCCGCGTTCGCCCCAGGGCTTCCCGGAGTGCGTTCGCCGTGTGCGCCATCGGCCCGGTCGGCTGGCGGGGCTTGTTTTCCAGGCGTGCGCGAATGAGGAGCGTGCCGGTCCCGGTATCGACGTGGTTGTCCGCGAACTCGATGCGGGCCGTCAGCGAATGCCCGTCCTCGTCGGCCAAGCCAACTTGCACATCGACCGGGTTGTCGCGGGCCGACAGAACCTTGCCTTCCTGAATCAAGCGACGGAGTCGCAACACGGTGCGCTCGTCCACGTCGAACGTGGCGTAGACCGGGTTCATGACCACAAGGTTGGTGAGGATCGTGTCGTTCGCCTTGATGAGGTTACCGGGGTCGAAGACGCGCTTGCTCAGTCGCCCCGCGAACGGTGCCCGGATGCGCGTGAACTCGACGTTCTGGCGGGCCAGGTTGCGGCCGGCGATCGCGACCTTCACGGCGGCCGCCGCCTCGTCCCGGTCGCCCATGATCCGTTCAATTTCCTCCTGCGTGACCGTTCCCTTGGTGGCCAGGTTGGCGCGATTGTAGTCGCGGTTCAATCGATCGAGCTTGGCTTGCGCTTGCGTCACCAGGGCGTTCGATTTCTCGAACTCGGCCTGATAGGTGACCGGGTCGATTTCGAACAACAGCGCGTCCTTCTTCACGTCCGCCCCGTCGCGGAAATGAACTTCCTTCAAGTAGCCGGTCACCTGGGCACGCAGGTCGGCGATCTGCGTCGCTTCGACGTGGCCGGTGAAGTCCTCGAAGTCGGTGACGGTCCGCGCGACTGGAAAGGCCACGACGACCTGCGGCGGCGCGGTCTTCGCGATCGCCGGCGGGGCCTTCTGGCAACCGGCGGTCAGGCCGATGAGAACGGCGACGGAGAGTAATACGATTCGGTTCATGATTGGGAGAGTCTGTCGGGACTACCAACATTCTAGATTAGCCACCACCGGGTCCGCTACATCGCCTGGATACTACTCCTGTCCCCATCGGTGACGGGCCGGCCCGGTCGGTCAATCACTTCTGGGCCGAGGCGGCCAACTTCGGCAGGCCGGCCGGGTGGGCGGTGAACCGATCGGGGGCGTCTTCGCGGACCACGATGTAATGCCTCATCTTGCCTCCATCGGAATTGTACCGGCCGATTGGCCCTTCCCATCACCAATCCTTAAATGCGAATCGCCATTCGGAGTGGCGGGATCGGCTGGCACGTGCAGGTTCCCATCAACGGCGGCCGGGGATGTCAGAGACTCGGTTTGGAGCCGGGTCGGTTGTTCGTTCGCCGGCCGGCCGACTACAAATAGCCAACGCACGTCTTTCCCAACCGGCCGCACTTGCATGGCGAACCTGCGCACACCCCTGTACGACTGGCACGTGGCCCACAAGGCCCGCATGGTCCCGTTTGGCGGTTGGGACATGCCGGTTCAATACACGAGCATCCTCGACGAACATCGAGCGGTCCGCACGGGGGCCGGCCTGTTCGATGTCTCGCACATGGGCCGGCTCAGCTTTGGCGGGCCGGGGGCCGAGGCGCTGATTCAGAAGGTCTGGACGAACGACGCGGCCACGATGGCCGACTTCCAGGTTCGCTACGGGTTAATCTGCAACGAGGCCGGCGGCTGTCTCGACGACGTGCTCGTCTATCGCTGGCCGTACGGCTGGGCGATGGTGGTGAACGCCTCGAATCGCGAGAAGATCGTCACCTGGCTCGAACAACATCGGGTCGGGCTCGATGTCCAGATCGCGGATCAGACACTTGGCACCGCGATGCTCGCCGTTCAGGGGCCGAAGGCGCTCGCCGCGTGTGCGGGCCTGTTCGACGCCGACCCGGCCAGTCTGAAGTATTACTTCGCGAGCCCCACACGATATAAGGGCCAAAACTGCGTCGTGTCGCGCACCGGGTACACGGGCGAGGACGGCCTCGAGATCATGTTGGGCAAGGATCTGGCGGTCGAACTCGCGGACACACTGATCGTTCGTGGCGTGGTGCCGGCCGGCCTCGGCGCTCGCGACACGTTGCGCCTCGAAGCGGCCATGCCGCTCTACGGGCACGAACTGAACGACACGATCGACCCGCTCCAGGCCGGCCTCGGCTGGGCGGTCAAACTGAACAAAGGCGAGTTCATCGGCCGCGAGGCGCTCAAGCAAGTGGACGCGAATCATCCGCAGCGGGTGGGCCTCGAACTGACCGGCAAGCGGGCCGCCCGCGAAGGCTGTTTGGTCCTCCTCCCCGATGGTTCGTTGATCGGCTCCGTGACGAGCGGCAGCTTCGCGCCAACGCTCGACCGGCCGATCGCGATGGCCTACGTCGCGCCGGCCTTCGCCGCACCGGGCTCGGCTCTCGTTGTCGAGATTCGAGGCTCGCTTACGCCGGCCACGGTCGTAAAACTTCCGTTCTACAAACGCGCGAAGTAATCGAGGTGTGTTCGATGGACCTGACCAAGCTCCGATTCGCCGAGTCGCACGAGTGGGCTTCGATCGTCGGCGATGTCGCGACGGTCGGCATCACGCAACACGCCGTCGATCAACTCACGGATGTGACGCACTTGCAGCTCCCCAAAGTGGGGTCGGCCGTCACCGCGGGCAAAGCGTTCGGCGAGATCGAATCGGTGAAGGCCGTCTTCGACTTGAACGCCCCGGTCGCGGGCATGGTGCTCGAGAAAAACGAAGCGGTCGAGAAAGACCCGGCGCTCATCAACCAGGATCCGTATGGGACCGGCTGGATGATCCGCATCAAGATGGCCGCCGGCGCGACGGCCGATCACCTGCTGACGCACGAGCAATACGAGCAGCAGCTCGCCGAGGGGCATTAAGCGAACCCGACCGAAGCCCGTTCCAAACCGAATGGAGACCACTCTAACGAGCCACCACGGTGAATCCGTGCGTCGATTCCAAATCGTGGATTCGCGAGTGAGCGTCGCCGTGCCAGACACCGGAAACCCGCACCGGCCTCTGGTCGCGGTGCGCATCGCAGGCCAATGCGTAGTCCGCTCCGCCGAGTGCGAATCGAAA
>JANLUE010001068.1:0-1248 GCA_031363325.1 Gemmataceae bacterium | reverse complement strand
ATTCGATTGCGGCCTCCCGCTCAAGCCGCTGAATCTCCGGTAGCGTCAACGGCTTGGTCGGTTCTTCGGCGAATGCGAACGACCCCGCAAAGGTGGTCAGTGCAATCGTCAGGCACAAGCGGGACATGCGAATCCCCATTGCATCAATCGACGTTGATCGGGATCGACAGTGTGAGAAACTCGTCGCAAACGCCATCGGCGCGAAGCGCCTTCAGCCATTCGAGTGTTGTCTTGTACGCATCGAGTGAGACATTGACCGATCGCGAAGTGCCCTCGACGACGCCATTGCGCGTTTCCTGAACTCCAAGGCCCTTCAATTCCGTCGATGACATGGCGGTGAGGTGCTCGAGCCGCTCCGGCACCTTGGCCCCATCGATCGGCGAACGCCGAACCAAAATCGCGATCGTGAGCAAGCGCGGCGAGCCACCAGGAAGCGGCACGTCCGGATGGACATCCGTCGCCGCGCGTTCGCCCGTCAAGTCCGAACGAGTCGTAATTTCGCCCAGGTCGTTGATGACCAACAGGTACACGAACGCTGGGCGATCGAGCTTGATGCTGAGTTTCACAACGTCGCCCGCCTTGAGTGGTCTGGTGGCCGGATCCGTGAGGTCGCTAAACTTCTGACCCGTCAGTTTGACAACACTCTTCGATTCGAATCGAAGGTTGATTGTGCGTTTTGGCCAGAATGCGACGATCAGCAACAAGGCCACAATCGCGAGTGAGATCGCGCTCGCGAACGGAAGTAGCCGACGATGCCGCACTCCTCCTTTGACACGCGCGGTCGGCCAGGCGACCGTCGCGCTTTCGACGAGATCGCGAACACATTGTTCGAGTTCGCGGGCGACGTGTTCGGCACCAGTCGGACGATCGGCGGGCCGTTTGGCCATCAATTGGCCAATTAAATTCGACACGCCCGGAGGCACGACTTCGTTCAGAGCGGCGACATCGACCGGCGTATAGTTTGCAACGGCGTTCAACGTTGCGGTTGTCGTATCGCGTCGGAATGGCGAAACGGCCGTGGCCGTGTGATAGAGCACCACGCCCAGACTGAAGAGATCGGCTCGATGGTCGAGAGTTAATCCGTCCGCTTGCTCGGGCGACATATAGGCGGGCGTGCCAACGACCCCTCCGGTTCGTGTCGGGCCGTCGCCGGCGTCGGCCGCGCGGGCCAGGCCAAAGTCCAACAGCTTGACCCGCACCCCGTTCGCGGTTGACTCGAGCCAGACGTTGGCCGGCTTGATGTCGCGG
>JANLUE010001061.1:0-5425 GCA_031363325.1 Gemmataceae bacterium | reverse complement strand
GCAGGGCAAATCGATCGAACAAATCACCGAGGAAGATTTGTTCGTCCCGGAGCAAGCCAAGGGTCAGGCGGCGATGTGCGTGCTGCTCGATATTTCGGGCAGCATGGGCGGTCGGGAACTGGCGAACTGCGCGATTTCCGTCGTCATGTTGCTCGGCCGACTCGCGCCACAGGAGATCGCCGTCGCGCTCTTCGAAAGCGACACGCACGTGGTGAAGGGGTTTCTCGAAGAACGCGATCCGGACGAAGTGACCGATCGATTGTTGGAACTCGCCGCGACGGGCGGCACGTGCGTCGACGCGGCCCTGCGCTGGGCGTCCGGTCAATTCGACGACGTGCCCGAGGCCGACTTCCGCGTGTTGTTCCTGCTTAGCGACTTCTGCTTTTCCGAAGCCCCCCGCGACCTGGACGATCTGCTCCGCACGCTCGCCAGTCAGAACGTTCGCTACCTGGGGGCGGCGCACGGCTACATCAATCAACGCACCTCGGACCACTTCCAGGCCACGCTCGGCGGGCAGGTGCTCAAACTTCGCAACCTGGACGCCGTGCCGAGCCTGTTGATGGACGCGATCCGCAACACGTAGCGGAGCGAGCCGCCGACGTAAGTCGGCGGTGAAAACCAATCAACCAATGGCCTCGACGGAGGAGCCGATTTCGTGTATCGGCCCTGGATGCGTTTCCGCGTTGCCGCCATCCTCGCCGTCTGGACGTTGCTCTCCGGGCCGGTGTTCGGCGACCGGCCGACCGAATCACCCGCCCACGCGAACGCCGCCCGCGAACGGCGCGGCGAAGCCGGGGAAGCTATCGAGTTCCATCAGGTCCGTGCCACGGAAAAACTTCACGGTCGCGTCGCCGCTCCCGGTTCCGGTGATAATGTCCGCCAGGCCGTCCCCATCAACGTCCGTTGCTGCGACGCTGACACCACCCCGGAATGTCGGCGTGGCCGCCAGGAAGTTCGCCATCTGCGTCAAGTTCGTGCCGTGGAAAGTTCGCACCGTCGGCGTTCCACCCGCGCCGGACCCGACGATGATCTCGGGTCGATGATCGCCGTCCAGGTCGCCGACCGACACGGTGACACCGCCGCGGAACGTCGAATCGAGCCCCGCGAAGGTCGCCATTGTGGAACGGTTGATGCCCCGGAAGATTCGCACCAAGGGCGAAGCGCCCGCGCCTGCTCCAACAATGATGTCGTCTCGGCCGTCCCCATCGATGTCTCCCGACGCCACCGTGATGCCACCGCGGAACGTGCTTCCAAACGCGGGAATCGTGGCCAACACCGAGAGGTTCGTGCCCCGGAAAATGCGGGCGTTCGGACCGCCGCCTGGGCCGGCACCGACGATGATGTCCGCCTGCGAGTCACCATCGATGTCCCCCGACGCGACGTTGACGCCGCCACGGAACGCACTCCCGAACGCCAGGAAACTCTGAATTTGCGTGAAGTCGGAGCCGCGGAACACTTTCACGGTCGGCGTACTGCCGGCTCGATCACCGACGATAATGTCCGCTCGGCCGTCGTCATCAATGTCTCCGAGTGTGACGTTCACGCCCCGCGTCGAACCAGGGAAGGCGTCGAACGAAGACAGCGTCGAACCGTCGCGACCGCTGATCACCGTGACCCGCGAACCACCCGTGGCCATCCCGACCACGATGTCGCTTCGGCCATCGCGATCGACATCCCCCTTCACCGGGGCGACGATTTGGTTGCTCGCCGACGAGGTGCTTCCGGTGAAGTTCGAGTCGCCCGCGTAGACGGCCGTGATCGGGTGCACGCCGACTCCGACGAGGGTCGTCACAAGGGTCGCCTGACCGCTGCCGTTCAACGCGACCGTTCCGATCGATGTGGCCCCATCGAAGAAGGTGACCGAGCCAGTCGGGATGCCGGACCCGGGGGCGACCGCACCAACGGTTGCGGTCAAGGTGACATTGTTGCCGAGGGAAGTTGCCGAGACGGCCGAGACCGTGCTCGCCTGGATAATCGTGAGTTGGCCGTTCGCGAAGCTCAGTGTGTAGTTGCCCGATGCGAGCGATCCGATGGCGGCGGCGATCGCGTAAGGGCTACCGACGACCGGGCTCGTTGGCGATGCCAACGTCGCTAAACTCGGGGATCCGATCAGGTCACTGGTCGCGAAGGTTTCTCCGTTCTTGAACCCGGTGAAGGAAGCCGTAAACGTCGGGTTGGCGGCACCAAAGACTCGGCTCGCGTTGTTGGCCGTGATCGTTAGGCCCGCCTTCGAGATCGACAACGAACCGTTCGCAAACGCGAACGAATAGTTGCCGGAGGTCAGGGAGCCATTCGCCGCGACAATCGCGTAGGGACCGCCGACTACGGAACTCGTTGGCGTCGCCAACGTCGCTAAACCGGGGGCACCGGACACGTCGCTCGTGCCAAGCGCTTCGCCGTTCTTGAAGCCGGTGAACGTCGCCGTGAAGGTCGGGTTCGCGTCGCCGTACTGGCGGGTCGTGCTGTTCGCGGTGATCGTCAGGGAAGCGGGGGTCACGGCCAGCGAGCCGCCGACGAACGAGAAGATGTAGTTGCCGGAAGTCAAGCTCCCGTTGGCGATTGTGATCGCATAGGGACCGCCGCTCACGGAACTGGTCGGCGTCGCCGTGGTCGCCAAACTCGGAGCGCCAGTCAAATCACTCGTCGCCAACGTTTCGCCGTTCTTGAAGCCGGCGAACGAAGCGGTGAGCGTCGGGTTGGCGTCGCCGTACTCGCGCGACTTCGAGTCCGCCTCGATCGTCAGGGTCGCTTCGTTGATCGCCAATTGCCCGCCGACGAAGGCGAACGAATAGTTCCCCGACGTGAGCGAACCCGTCGTCATCGAAATGGCGTAGGGGCTACCCGAGACCGAACTCGTCGGCGTCGCCGGTGATGTTAGGTTCGGCGCGCCAAGGACCCCACTCGTTCCCAGCGACTCGCCATTCTTGAAGCCGGAGTAGGTCGCGGTGAACGTCGGGTTCGCGTCGCCGAACTCGCGGGACTGCGGGTCGGCCGCGATTGTTAGGGTCGCCTTGGTGATCGCGAGGGAGCCGTTCACGAACGTGAACGAGTAATTCCCCGAGGCGAGCGTCCCGGCTGCCGCCGTGATCGCGTAGGGGCTGCCCGAGACGGGGCTCGTTGGCGAGGCCAACGTCGCCAGACTCGGTGCGCCGGTGAGTCCGCTCGTCGCGAGGGTTTCGCCGTTCTTGAAGCCGGAATACCCCGCGGTGAGTGTCGGGTTTGCGTCGCCGTATTCACGCGTCTGGTTGTTCGCGTTGATCGTCAATGCCGCTTTGGTGATCGTGAGCGAACCGTTCACAAACGTGAACGTGTAATTGCCCGAAGCGAGCGTGCCCGCCGCGGCCGAGAGCGCGTAGGGGCTTCCCGAGACCGGGCTGGATGGCGTGGCCGAAGTCGTGAGGCTCGGGGCACCGGAAACGCCACTCGTACCGAGCGTTTCGTTGTTCTTGAAGCCGGAGAAGCTCGCCGTGAGGGTCGGGTTCGCGTTGCCGTACTCGCGCGTCTTGGCGTCGGCGCCGATCGTTAGTGTCGCCTTGTTCACGGTCTGCAAGAACGGGGTCGCGTCGAGCGAGTCGGTGAAGTCGCCGTTCGCCGAGGTGAACTCGGCCGTGATGGCCCGGGCCGTTGCCGATGCTCCGAGCCCGGTGGTCGTAATCGCCGCGATTCCCAGGTCGTTCACCGTGGCCGAACCAATCGCGATGCCGTCCGCCTTGAAGACCACCGTGCCTTGCGCCAGTCCCACTCCGGGCGCGCTCGTCGCGACCAGGGCGGTGAACGTCAGCGCGTCGCCGTAGGTGCTGATCGAATTCGAAGGATCGCTCGACGAAACCTGGGTTGTCGTGCTGGCCGGGCCAACCACCAGGGGGTTGCTCGCGAACGCGGCGGAACTCGGGGCGTACAACGTGTCCCCACCGTACTCCACGGTAATCGTGTGGTTACCGACCGCGAGCGAACTGATTGTGAACGTCGCGACTTGTTGCCCGCCGACGGTCGAGACCGCGACGGTCCCACCGGTGAACGCCACTCCATTGTCCTTGAACGTGACCGACCCGATGGCCGAACCGCTACTCGAACCGATCGTCGCGGTGAACGTGACCGATTGGCCGAAGACCGGGGCGGCTACGCTCGATGTGACCGAAGTCGAAGTGCTCGCGATGTTGGTCACGACCAGGTCGTTGCCGGATCCGCCCGCGTAGCTGATGCGGAACAGTTCGCCCCCCGAGGAGAAAATGGTCCCCTCGGCCAGGCCCGCGAGTTGGCCGATGATCGCGTCCGTTCCATCGTTGTCGATCAGCGTGAACGAGTCGCCGATCGTCGGCGCGAAGCCGAGCGATTGCGACAAGATCGCGTTGCCGAGGTCGACCGTCCCCGTCACGACGAGTTGGCTGTACCCCGTGCCAACCGCCGTTCCATTCAGCGGCACAGCGAACGTGGACGAACTGGTGAAGCTGACCGAACCGCTCGCGAGCGTGCCGGGATTGGTGCCCGGTTCCAGCGTTCCGCCCGCGACGGCGACCGATCCGACAGTCCCATCTCCGCTCAGCGTGCCGCCAGTCACGGAGACGGAACTCGACGAGATATCGCCGTCGACCTGAAGTACGCCATCGGAGACGGACGTGGCACCTTCGTACCCAGACGCGTTGCTGAGTATGAGCGTACCGGGGCCGACCTTGGCGATCCCGAACGTGTTCGCGCCATCGTCGATCGAGCCGGAAAGGTCGAGCGTCCCAGCCCCGACTTCAATAGTCGCATCGGCAGCCAGATTGATCGTACTGGTGAGCGTGTTCGAGCCGGAGTCATTTCGAATCGTACCGCTCAGAGAATCGAGCGCGTCCGCGATCGTCACACCGCCGGCCAATGCCAACGTCGCACCGATTGGGACATCGACGATCCCGTTGGACGAGCCACCGAACGCCGAATTGCTGGCCCCGATCACAGTTCCGAAGTCGAGATCGACAAAGTTGTCGAAGGTGTTGTTCCCGGAGAGTACGACCGTCCCCTCGTGGAAGGCCTGGCCGAAGAACACATCGGCCGGATTGCTGCCGTCGATATCGCCGCTCAGTGTCAACGTCGTACCCGTGTCGGCCGAGATCGTGAGATTGCCGGCCGGGAACGTCAGCGCTCCCGAAACGACGTTGTCTCCGTTCGTGCTCAGCAGAGTCGGGCTGCCCACGAACGTGATCGATTCGGCATCAAAGGTAATTCCGCCGGTCACTTCGAGCACCGTCCCGTCGTTGACCGTCGTGCCACTCGAGGTCGCCCCGAGCCCACTCGCATTCGCGACGACCAGTTGCCCGGTGCCGACCACGGTCGAGCCGCTGTAGGTATTCGTGCCGCTCAGAATGAGCGAACCGCCGCCGCTCGCCGTCAAGCCGAACGCCCCCGACACGACGCCGGTCAAATCAAGCGTGCCGCCGGCTGCGAC
>JANLUE010001019.1:0-3383 GCA_031363325.1 Gemmataceae bacterium | reverse complement strand
CCCGGCAGCTTACTTACGCAGCCGGTTCGCCGTTGCGGCGCGGGGTGAGGTTCTGAAACTCCAAGTCTCCAACCTGTCCGGAACCGCAGAGCGCACCGAACAGGTTAAAAAACAGTTCCACGTAGGACAGGTCCAATCATCAATTAGCCTACAAATCGAACAATTTAAGCAACACAATTAGGCTTCAGAGGCAAATCGCCGCTCAATTGCAGCTGTCTGCATCCGATAAATGAACCTCCAAGTCGAAGATTCTGTTCCAATCTGTTGATTATCTCGGCACGGGGGCCTATTCTAGTTGCTACGGCACGTCGCCGTACCTTCGTCACCGACAAAGGCCAGGGGATGGCACGGCCCGAGACCGACGAACCGCTTCTGCCCGAAATCGTTGGCAGCAGTCCGGCGATGCGCGAGGTTTATCGACTCACGCGCATGGCCGCGCCGACCAGTGCCAGCGTCCTGCTCATTGGCGAAACCGGCACCGGCAAGGAAGTGATCGCCAAGGCGCTCCACAAGCGAAGTCAACGTTCGACCGGCCCGTACATCCGCGTCAACTGTGGGGCCTTGCACGAGAACCTGCTCGAAAGCGAACTGTTCGGCCACGTGAAGGGGGCCTTCACCGGGGCGATCGAAAACAAGACCGGCCGGTTCGAGGCGGCCCACGGCGGGACCATCTTCCTCGACGAAATTAACTCGATGACGCCGAAGCTTCAGGTGAAGCTCCTGCGCGTCCTCCAGGAACGCGAGTTCGAGCGCGTCGGCGATTCCAAGACGATCCGCGTCGATGTTCGGGTGGTGGCCGCGACGAACGAGTCGCTCGAAGACGAAATCGAGGCCGGCCGGTTCCGCGAAGACCTGTACTACCGGCTCAACGTGGTGCCGATTCCCTTGCCGCCGCTGCGTGCGCGACGCGAAGACATCGTGCCGCTCGCCCAGTTCTTTCTGAAACGGTACGGCGAGATGAATCGTCGCGACGTGCCGGAACTGACCCCGACGATCGTCGAAGCGCTGCACGGATACGATTGGCCCGGCAACGTCCGGGAACTCGAGAACACGATCGAACGGCTCGTCGTTCTGTCCGATGGCAAATCCGTTTCGCCGATGTTGCTCAAGTTCGGGCGGCCGAAGTACGCCCTGCGCTCATCGAAGCCGCGCATCGACGATGTGCCCGGCCTCGTGCGCAAGCTCATCGAGGTCGGCACGCGGACGCCACTCCCGAATGGCCAGAAGCTTTACGACCACCTGGTCGGGGGCGTCGAGCGCGAGTTGATCGAACAAGTCATGCGCCAGTGCGACGATGTCAAAGTGACGGCGGCCGACCGACTCGGCATCAATCGAAACACGTTGCACAAGAAGCTCGAGCAGTACGCGGGCCAGGCCGAAGCCTTGGCGAACGGCGAAGCGACCGAGGCTTAGAACCGTTCGAACAAATTCTTCAATTGGCGACCTCCAAGTGTTTGCGGGCTCGCACCGGCAGCCCGCATGTGCACATTGAAGAATTGCTTTGACTCGGTCCTTCCGGCAGAGCGGAGTTCCGCCACCGCGCGGGGCCTCGGAAGTCAATAGACTTGCCTTCCCCGCAATTCGACGACTCACGGAACCTCTCCATGCTTCGACTCATTTTATCGCTCAGCGCGTTGGCCCTCCTGCCGTCCATCACGTTTGCCCAGAAAGCACCGGCCGTTCCGGAAGATGTCACGTTCGAAACGGGCATCGAGTATGCGAACCCGGACGGGCAGCATCTGCAATTGAACATCGCCCGGCCCAAGTCGGGCGATGGGCCGTTCCCGGCGATCGTGTGCATTCACGGCGGCGGGTTCCGGGCCGGCAAACGCGAAGGGTACGACGCAACGTGCCTCAAGCTCGCTCAGCACGGCTACGTGGCGGTGACCGTGACCTATCGACTCGCGCCGAAGTTCCAGTTCCCGGCGGCGGTCCACGATACGAAGTCGGCCGTTCGCTGGGTGCGCGCCAACGCGGCGAAGTTCAAGATCGATCCGGAACGGATCGGCACGACCGGCGGCTCGGCCGGCGGGCACCTGGCCCAGTTCCTCGGCGTGACAGCCGACCAGAAAGAGTTCGAAGGCGATCAGAACTCCGGTCAGTCGAGCCGCGTCGCCTGTGTCGTCAACGTTTATGGGCCGAGCGATTTCACCAAGTCGTACGGCAAGAGCGTCGATGCGGCCGAGGTGCTGCCCCTGTGGCTCGGCGGCAATCTGCAGACGGCGAAGAAGCAACACTTGCGTTCGAGCCCCCTCTACTGGGTCACGCCGAACGCGGCCCCGACGTTGTGCATTCATGGAACGGAAGACAAGTACGTCGCCCACGATCAGGCCGTGTGGATTGTTGACAAGATGAAAGCGGCCGGCGTCGAGGCCGAGCTGTTGACGCTCGAAGGGGCGGGTCACGGCTTCAAGGGCAAGGACGCCGAGCGGGCCGACGCGGCGATGGTCGAGTTCTTCGATCGCCACCTCAAGAAGAAGTAACCCTCGTATCCTGACGACATGGACATTGTTTCGCTCGCCTGTCCGAACTGCGGAACGACGCTTGGGGCCGGGGTCGGTGCTTGCCCACAATGTGGCGGCCCCCCTCTGGCCCGTGCGGCCGATGACTCGACCGCCACCAACCTCGGGGCATTCCCGCCGACCGCCGAGTCGCCCGATTCCCATCGAACCGCGTCGATGGACCCGGCACATGCCGGCCTTCGGCCACCGGAGTTGCCCGACGAGATCGGTCGACTCGGCGGCTATCGCGTGCTGGCGCTCCTTGGTACCGGCGGCATGGGGGCGGTCTATCGGGCCGAGGATCCGAAGTTGCGTCGGCAGGTCGCGCTCAAGATCATGCTCCCGAATTCGGCGGCGAGCCCACTCGCCCGCGCGCGCTTCGTGCGCGAGGCCCGGGCGGCGGCCGCCGTCGAGAACGATCACATCGTGCCGATTCATCAGGTCGGCGAAGATAATGGCATCCCGTTCCTGGCGATGCCCGTCCTGAAAGGCGAATCGCTGGCCGACTTCCTGCGGACGAACGGCGTACCGCCGTTGACGACGGCCGTGCGCATGGTCCGCGAAGTGGCCGACGGGCTCGCCGCGGCCCACGCGGTTGGACTCGTGCATCGCGACATCAAGCCGGGCAACATCTGGCTGGAAGCCAGTCGCCGCCGCGTGCGCATTCTCGATTTCGGCCTCGCCCGTGGGGCCGGCGAAGCGGCCGAAGATGTCACGCTCACCAAGGAAGGCACGGTCCTCGGCACGCCGGCCTACATGTCGCCCGAGCAGGCCCGATCCGAGCCGGTCGACGCCCGCACCGATCGCTGGAGCCTGGGCGTTGTTCTGTACCAGCTCGCCACGGGCAAGATGCCATTCACGGGCGCGACCGCGACGGCAACG
>JANLUE010001010.1:0-8882 GCA_031363325.1 Gemmataceae bacterium | reverse complement strand
CGCACCCCCGACATCTCGCCCGACTGCAAGACGGACGCCTTCAGTTACCTGGGGGACATCTGGACCGTCGAGGCGATCGGCGGGGTCGCCCGACCAGTCACGATGCACGAGGCCCACGACATCAACCCGGTCTTCAGTCCGGATGGCCGTTGGATCGCATTCTCCTCGAATCGGCATGGCCAGTACGACCTGTTCGTGAGTCCCGCTTACGGCGGCAAGGCACGACGACTCACGTTCGACTCGGCCCCGGACCTCGTCACCGGTTGGACGCCGGACGGCAAGAACATCGTCTTCAATTCGTATCGAAGCACGGCCTTCCCCGGCGGGCCCGAAGCGTACACGATCCCCTTCGACGGCGGCCAGGAGAAGAAACTTCCTCTCGTCGAAGCGCGGGATGTGGCTTACTCGCCAGCCGGCAATGTCGTCGCCTTCACGCGCGGGCCGGGCACCTGGTACCGCAAGAACTATCGCGGCTCGTCGAACGACGATCTCTTTCTGGCCACGACCGATGGCGCGAACGTTCGCCGCCTGACCGACTTCCCCGGCCAGGACGCCTACGCGATGTTCGCCCCCGATGGCAAACGCGTCTACTACGTGTCCGAACTGCACGGCGGGCCGGCCAACGTCGTCGCCCAGGATCTGAACGTTGCGACCACTCCGCCAACGTCCATCGGTTCACCGCGCGCCATCACCCACCAGAAGGATGAAGGCGTTCGGCGGACGAGATTGAGTGGGAACGGCGAATGGCTCGTGTACGAATGCGGTGGCGACCTCTGGGTGACCAGCACCCGCGATGGGGCGTCCCGCAAGCTCGCGATCGAAGTACACGCCGACGAGAAAGCGAACGCCGAACGCCAGGTGACGTACTCGAACGGCGCAACCGAATACGTCCTTTCGCCGGATGAAAACAGCATTGCGTTCGTGGTACACGGCGAAGTGTTCGCGATGCCGGTCAAGGGCGGCAAGGCGAACCGCCTCACCGAGACCGCGGCCGTCGAGCATAGCCTCGCCTGGTCGCCGGACAACAAGAAGCTCCTCTTCGTCTCCGACCGATCGGGCTACGAGGAACTGTATTTGCTCGAATCGGACGACCCCGAGACGACCGACCTGACCAAGGCGATCAAGTTCAAGTCGAAGGCGCTGACCAACACGGTCGAAGCCGAAGCGGGTGCTAGCTTCACGCCGGACGGCAATCGCATCGCCTTCCTGCGCGGCGGCAAACTGATCACGATCAAGCCCGACGGGACCGACGAAAAGCCCCTGGTCGACAAGCCTCAGGTGTTCGACTACGAATGGTCGCCGGACGGCAAGTCGATCGCCTACGCCAAGGCCGACGGGTCGTTCGCCAGCGAGATTTACGTGATGCCGGTCGACGGTTCCAAGCCGGCGATCAACGTCACGCGCTACGCGACCTACAACGCGGATGTTACGTGGGGCGGCAACAAGCTCGCGTTCATCAGCGAGCGGCGCGGCAACCCGTCCGTCTACGTGATGTCGATGCAGAAGCCCTCGACGACGGCCGGGCCCGGCACGGGCACAACGGCCGAGATCGACTGGGACGATATTCACCTGCGCGTGGAGCGCATGGGCCCGCCCGCCCGGTCGGCGAGCATCTCGAAGAATGGCCGACAGGTTGCGTTCCGCGGCTTTAGCGGCGGCGACGATCTCTGGGTCGCGTCCACCGATGGCGGCAACGTCTCGCGCTTGACGACCGGCAACGTCGCCCCGAACCTGATTCGCTGGACCAAGGGGGGGACGATCTATTTCCTCGACGGTTCGGGCTCGATTCGTTCGACCTCCCCCGGCCTCGGCAGCTTCTCGCTCGGCTCGCCGCCCGCGCCGGCCACCATTCCCTTCACGGCCAAGCTGATGGTTCGCCGTGACGAAGAGTTCGGCGAGATGTTCGATCAGGGCTGGCGGCTTCTTTCGGACGCCTTTTACGACGCCAAGCATCACGGGGCGGACTGGAAGGCCGTCCGCGAGAAGTACCGTGGCCTCGTGAAGCACACGGCCATGAAGGAAGACCTTTACAACCTCGTCAGCTTGATGCTCGGCGAATTGAACGCGTCGCACCTCGGCATCTCGGGTTCGTCGCGATTCCCCGAGGAAATCACGGCCGACCTGGGCGTTTTGTTCGACGAGACGTTCGCCGGCCCCGGCTTGAAGATCGCCGAAATCCTGAAGCGCGGCCCAGCCGACAAGCGCGGCGTCAACCTCAAGGCCGGCGAAATCATCGTGTCGATCGACCGGACCGAACTGACGGCCTCGGCGAACCTGGCCAAGCTTTTGAACGGCAAAGTGAACGAAAACGTTCTGCTCGAAGTGACCGCGAACCCGGCCGACCCGAAGGCCAAGCGCAAGGTCGAGACGCAAGCGGTCGCCCGTAGTCGCGTTTCGCAACTCCTGTACGAACGCTGGGTGGACAAGAACGCCGAAGCCGTGGCCAAGCAGAGCGGCGGCAAGGTCGGGTACATCCACATCCCGAGCATGGACGAGCCGGGCCTCGAGCAGTTCGTGCGTTCGCTCTATTCGGACAATTTCGACAAGGAAGCGATCGTGATCGATGTGCGGTACAACGGCGGCGGCTTCACGCACGATCAAGTGCTGAACTACCTGGGGGCCAAGGAGCACACGTTGTTCCGCCAGCGCGATGGCGTCGAGGGTGCGGTCATGCGGAACTTCGACCGCAAGTGGGCCAAACCGTCGGCCGTGCTAATCAACAATCGTTCCTACAGCGACGCCGAGATTTTCCCGAGTGCCTATCGCACGCTCGGCATCGGCAAGGTGATCGGTCAGGCGACCGGTGGCATGGTCATTGGCACCACGGAAACCCGTTTGATCGATGGCTCGTTGTTCCGCCTGCCGCGAACCGGCGTGTTGACGCCGCGTGGCGGGAACATGGTACGCGAAGGCGGGTGCCCCGATGTGGCGATCGACGCGGTCCCGGAAGACTTGGCCAAGGGACTCGACGCACAATTGAAGAAAGCGGTCGAAGTCGTGACCGTCGACGTGGCCGAGTGGAAGAAACTGAAGATCGGCACCGCGACCGCGGGTCCCGCGCCTGCGACTCCTCCGATGACCATGCCAATGGCTGCGCCGGGCAAGTAGAACGTTGGTGGTACCGACTCGAACTTGTTACGTGTTTTGTTTGGTATGAGGGTCCATTTTGGCCGTCAGCCACAGGGTTCAATCGGCGCTGATTCGGACTCGCCGATTGGCGAACCCGACGACGGCCAAGCCCAGTCGCGTGGCCGATGAGAAACTCCTCGAACCAGCGATGAGTGGGCAAGGTCTCGCCATTCAACTCGCCTCCACCAACTTCTCGGCCTGGCGCAGTGTGCGATTCTCGAGCTCCTGATTTGGCCTTTCGCGATGAAAGTGTTCGACGTACTCGGTGACGAGGTGTTTGCAGTGCTTCGCTCCGACCGAAATGAATTTGTACTGTCATTCCAAGTCGTCGCGGCGATTTCTGCGGGGCTTGACTAATGTTCGTGTGTTCAGTATACTTCACTTGAGGAAGTTTTGGTCGGGAAGGTTGCGGGCCGACCAGACCGGCGACCGAGAGGGTGTGCGACAAAATGACACGAATTGCGACAAAAAACAAAAGAGGTTCATCCGGGAAGTGCGTACTTTACGTTTCGGTACGATTCGACCGGCGGCCAGGAACCTGAGCAAGGAAGCATTCTTTCGCCACAAATCCCCTCACATTTCAGCGAAGGGGATTTGTGGCGAAAGAATGCTTAAGACCACTACCCAGTGGCGCTTAGCTGAAAAGTACGCACATCCCGGATGAGCCACAAAAGAAGTTTAATTCTCGGCGGAGGCTGGCGGACGGTAGGGGGTGTCCCAAAATGTCCACGATTGTCCCAAAAAACAAAAGAAGTTTAATTCTCGCCGGGCGAGGGGCTCGCGATTCAATCTCGACCGTCCATCTCTCCCTTCAACCCCCTGACCCGCTTCTCCGACACCGCCCCGTCTCGCCCCCCCTCGCAAGCGGCGCCGCGCACCGCGAACCAGTCGGGTTCGACTTCCTTCAATCGGCGAATCGCGTCGGCGTCCAGGGAGCCGGCGAGGGCCAACTTCACGCCGGCGGCGCGGAGGTCGGTGCGAATCTTGCGGAGTTCCGGTAGGTCGATCCAGTCGAGGAGGGTTTGGCCGGTCTTGGCGAAAGTGTCGATCAGGAACACGGGGAACCGCAGTCGGATCGCCCAGTCGGCGAGGAGGCCCGGGTCGGGGCTGTCGGCGAGCTTCGAGTCCGCGTAGGCGACGAGGACGGGGTTCGCGGCCGCTCGACTCAATCGGGACAGGCCATCGGTGAGGTCCAGGCGCGTGCCAGCGAGGCCCCACTTCACGAACGCCAGGCCTTCGGGGATGGGGTCGTTCGCCCAGTCGCGCCATTCGCCCAGGGCGGCGCTCACGGGGACGCGCAGGGCGACCGCCTTGATGACGGACCGAATCGTGTCGTCGCTCGCACGGCCGAGTGGGCCGTGCGCGGGTTCCTTGACATCGATGAGGTCGGCCCCGCCGGCCAGGGCGGCCCGCGCTTCGGCCGCCGAGCGGACGCTCACCAGCAGTCCACTCATGTCGACTCCGGCGAAATGGGCAGTGTGACAGTGAAAAATTTCACGTTGCCCTTAAACGGGAAGAACTCGATCACGGTCGGGTTGCGGAACTCGAAGCCATAGAGTCGTGGGGCGACGAACCAGTTGGGGGCGTTGAGGTGCTTCGTTCCGTCGGCCGCGAACCCCTTGGCGGTCCGATACATAATGCAGGCGGCGAGTTCGGCCGTGCCAATGACCCCGCCGCCGAGTTCGGCGAGAGGTCGTAATTCATCGGTAATGTGGGCCCAACCCTCGGGGCGATCGTCGGGATCGCGGGCGGCGTGGATGTACAGTTTGCCGCGGATCGTCGTGGCCCATTTCCGGATCTCGATGGTCTTGCGACCGGACACGAGGAGGGCCGCCCAGGGTTGTTTGATCGATAGGGCGTAAGCGGGACGGTTGAACACCGGAAATCCGAGATTCGGGCGAATACCTTCCGGCCGGGCGCAAAACCGGCGCATCCGTCAAAGAGTGAACTATACTCGCGCAGGGCGTCGGAGCTACCCTCCTGCCGGCGCTTGCCAACCCCCGGATCCTCGCGCGATCCCTGATGCTCACCGACCAACCGATTCTACCGCGTTCGGAGCCGATTCCCGGCTACAGGCTCATCGAGCGCCTGGGTCGGGGAGGGTACGGCGAGGTTTGGAAAGTCGAAGCGCCGGGCGGGATTCACAAGGCGATCAAGTTCGTCTACGGAGACATGGACGGTGGCGGACTGGGCGACGATGGCAAAGCGGCCGAGCAAGAGTTCAAGTCGCTCAACCGCGTCAAGTCGATCCGTCACCCCTTCTTGCTGTCGATCGAGCGGATCGATGTCATCCACGGCCGGCTCACCATTATCATGGAGCTGGCCGACCGGAACTTGTGGGACCGGTTCAACGAGTGCGTCGTGGCCGGGATGCCGGGGATTCCACGGCCGGAACTCATCCGTTACATGGAGGAGACGGCCGAAGCACTGGACTTGATGAACGTTCATCATCAAATCCAGCATCTCGACATCAAGCCCCAGAACATTTTCCTGGTCCAACAGCACGTCAAGGTCGCGGACTTCGGGCTCGCCAAGGATCTGGAAGGGGCTCGCGCTTCGGTCACCGGCGGAGTGACTCCGACGTACGCGCCGCCGGAGACGTTCGAAGGCTGGGTGAGTCGGCAGAGCGATCAGTACAGTTTGGCGATCGTGTATCAGGAGATGCTGACCGGCCAGCGGCCGTTCAACGGGAACAACACCCGGCAGCTGATCCTGCAACACATGACGGCCCCGCCCGACGTGTCCGTTTTGCCGACGCCGGATCGACATGCGGTCGCCCAGGCCCTCGCGAAAACGCCGGGCGAGCGATTCAAAACGTGCGGCGAGTTCGTGCAGGCGCTCAAGGGCGAGTTCCCGGTCCGCATCTTCGTCACGCATGCGGTCCAATCGACTCAGCTCGCCGAGACGCCGACCGAGATGCTCGGCGACACGGAGCAACTGCCCGAACCGTCGATCGACCAGCCGCCGATTCGACGCACGTTGCCGGCCTTGATCACGCGAACGGGCAAGTCGACCATCGCGGCCCCGGTGACGCAGCTTCGCCGCGTCGCCCCGGATACCGGAGTTTTGTCGCGGATTCATCCGCCGCCCCCGGAACGATTCGGGGATGGCGTGTTGTTCCCGGCCCTGATCGTCGGCGTCGGCGGGACGGGCCTGAACGTGCTTCGGCAACTGCGCCGATTGATCCACGAACGTTACGGTCAACCGAGCTTGCCGCACCTGCGCTGGCTGTACATCGATACCGACCCGAAGTCGGTCGAGGAAGCGGTAACCGGGTCGCCGGCGTTCCGCTCCGACGAAGTGTTGCTCACGCGTCTGCATCGACCAGCCCACTACCTGACGCGCGATGGTTTGCCGTCGGTCGATCAGTGGCTCTCGGCCGAAGAACTGTACAAGATGCCGAAGTCGCCGGTGACGAACGGCGTGCGGGCGCTCGGTCGGCTGGCGTTGTGCGACCACCATCATGCGATCGTCCAACGCTTGCGACTCTCGCTCGAACCGTTCGCGAAGTCGGAACCGATCGCGGATGCCGAGGGAATTACGAAGCTCGGCCTGCGCACGAACTACCCCCGGGCCTATGTCGCCGCGTCGCTCGCGGGCGGGACGGGGTCGGGCATGTTCCTCGACATGGCGTATGCCCTGCGTCGCGAACTTCGCATCCTCGGCTTCAACGATTCGCAAGTGATCGGCCTGCTCGGCGTGCCGGTGTTGACGCCGGACACGAAGCACGCCAAGACGGCCGGCAACGCGCGGGCGGCCCTGACCGAACTGGCGCATTACAACCGGGCCGAGGCCGTCTACAGCACGCTGTTCGACACGCGTGAGAAGCCGGTCACCGATTCGGGCCGACCGTTCCGACGCTGCTCGCTCGTGCGGATGCCGAGCCGCTACGATCGTCGCGACGTGGAACGCGCCAGCGAACTCGCCGCCCACGTGGCCTATGGCGAATTGTTGGCCCCGATTGGTCGAGCCGCCTATCCGGACGATGTGCCCGCGCCGGGCAATCCGGTGTCGCTGGTCGGGCTGCGGAAGATCACCTGGCCCCGGGCCGCGATTCTGCAGTCGGCGAGTCGGTTGCTCGCCAAGAACACGATGATCGCCTGGTCGGAGCGGACGCTGGTTGGGAACCCGTCGGCCCCGGCCGACGTGATCGACGAACAGTGGAACAGCCGCCACCTCGGTCGAAGTAGCCTGCGCGAGTATTTCGACGAGTCGCTCAATGAACCGCTTGGATCGACGGTCGCGGCGCGAATCGATCGAATCCTCGGGCCGATCAACGCGATCTCGCCGACCGACGTCCTGGCCGCCACGCAGATTCGGGTGGCGTTCAACGACATCTTGCAGTTGCTCGGCCGAACGGGTGCCGACGAGACCGACCACCCGAACGAAGTCGGTGCGTTGCTCACGGAGCGGGTGCAGAGGATTACCGACCGGGCCGATGAGAAGTTGGCGGCCGTCATCGTCTCGTTGATCGAGACCCCCGGCCTGCGCCTGGCGGCGGCCGAAGAAGCGGTGCGTCACTTGCTCGGTCGAATCGACGAGGAACTCGACTTCGCCGACCGCGAATGGCAAGTCATCGAGAACCAAACCGCGCAGGACTTGCCGCAACTTCTGAATTTGGTCGCGCAGTTCGAGCGCGACCTGGCGAGTCGCATCCCGCGTCGACCGGCCGAGGCGGCCACCGCGCTGCGGCACTGGGCGGTCGCCCGCTACCAAGCCCTCGTGGCTCGAGCGTGCGCGAACGTCTATCGAGTGCTCCGGGGGAACATTCCCGAGTACATCCGCGACGTGAACATGTGCCGGTCGCAACTCGCCAACTATCTCGGCGAAATCGAACGAATGCCGGCACCGAATAGTCGGGAGGGCGTGCTTCACGATGTGTTCCCGAACGGTTCGAAGAACGTGGCCGAAGCGGCCGCCCACATGGTGAACTGCCTTTCCGACGACGACCTGCGCAGCTACGAGACGAGCCTCCAGCAACGCATTCAGAAGGACTGCAAGGCGGTCATCAGCCTTTGCCTGCGGCCGAAGGATGTCGGCATGACGTTCGCCACGATGCTGGTCGAGGAAGCGTGGCGTTTCCTGGATGAATCGACGCCGCGCGTGTCGGCCGCCCAGATCATCGTCAACACGGCCGATACGCCCGAACATTTGGAGTTTCAGCTTCAATCTGTGGTCGAATCGGCCGCCCCATTGGGGCTGGGCCCGAACCACGCGCCGACGGCGACCGTGACTGTCCTGGCCGTCCCGACCGACGAGCCGGCGCTCGCGGTTCGCTCGATCGTCCGCGATTGTGCCTCGGGTTCGGCGTTCGTCGCGACTTCGGCCGCGGAAGAAATCATCATCCTTCGCGAGAGTCGAAACATATCGATTGCCGCGTTGCCCCACGTCGCT
The DNA here is from genome assembly GCA_031363325.1 of Gemmataceae bacterium. Classification (GTDB taxonomy): domain Bacteria; phylum Planctomycetota; class Planctomycetia; order Gemmatales; family Gemmataceae; genus SIAJ01. The sequence goes on along the minus strand of JANLUE010001010.1, from coordinate 359 downwards.
CCGGACGAGCCGATCGGCGTGCAGCCGTCCGAAGAAGACGAGTCCCCGTCGTGCGCGTACTCGCGAATCGACGTGGCCTGGTCGCAACCAGCCACGACCTGATCGATTGTGCGGGGCTGGCGGCGATCATCCTCGGCGCTGGCAGAAAAACATCACAAAACCGATCCACGCCGAGTGCGTCGGCCGGCCCGGCGAGTTGCGCCGGCTGATCGAAGAAACTGTGCTCGCCGCCGCGCCGCGGCATTGCTCGACGAGCGCAATAGAGTCGAGTTCCGCAAGGCCGCCCACACCGACGCAGCCACAGCAAGCCGGAAGCGTGAGCGATCGGCGGCGCGGGGCGGTGCTCCGCGCCCTTTGAC
>JANLUE010000996.1:0-2336 GCA_031363325.1 Gemmataceae bacterium | reverse complement strand
ACCCGGCGGGCTAACGCCCACCGGCTCGCCTGGTCGTCGACTTGCGGCGAACCAAGTGGCATTCTCAACCGGAAGGTCGCTAATTACCCGCGCTGGAGTCATTCCATGAACACCCTTCGACTCGCCACATTTCTGCTGCTCGCCGTTGGTTCGACGCGGGCCGACACGACGAAGGAGCAACTCGCGGCGGCCCAGGACGCATACAAGGAAGCGATCGCCAAGGCGGAAAAAGTTCTGACCGAGGGCTTTGACGCAACGTCCAAGGTGATCCGCGAATCGTCGCGGCGGGCCGAGGACAAGCAACGCGCGCTCGATCAACTCAAGCAAGAGAAGGCCGACTTCCAGTTGCACGGCTGGTATCCGTGGTCCGAAGTCATGCGGCCGGCCCTGATCGATTTGATCCGGGCGCGGCTCCTGGCCGACAAGGCGCTCGCCGACGCGTTCGACAAAGTCATCGACGGCCACACGCGGGCCAAGCGCGACCTCGAAGCCATCACCGTCCTCAAGTCGAAGCGCCAAGCTCTGGAGCCTAAGTTGATCGCGCGTTGGGAAATGACCGGCACGAACTGGAAGGGAACCTGGGTCGGCAAGCTGTACTCGAATGGCCACTACGGCGAACCGGACGGCAAAGCGATCTGGGCGATCGAGCGCGGCGTGATCACACTTCGCCAACCCGAGGCCGGGATTCCCGGCGGCTACAAGATCCTGAAATGGCACCTGAAGGAAAGCGGCACCGAGCTGGACGAAGTCGGCAACAACGGGGCCCGATCAACCGGCAAGTTGACGAACGTCGCCGAGAAATAAACCGACGGATCGAGCGCGATTTCGGTGGACTACAGGATCTGCAACCCAACTCGCCCGCTCCGTCTTTGGTCCATTGGCTTCAATTCGCCCGCCGCGAACTCCCCGGTCTCGGCGTCCCCGTACAGCGTGAACGGGCTCGCTTCGCGGACGAGAATGTTGAGCGTTTGGCCCACAAGGCGGTCGTGGCCGTCGAAGACCACGATGTGGTCGGTCATCGTTCGGCCGGTCATTTGTCGGAGGCCCGGCGATTGCTTCTCGCCGTGCCGACTCGGGCCTTCGACGAGGACCGCGACCGTCTCGCCGATCTTGGCCACGTGGTCGGCCAGGCTGTTCGCGTTCTGCACGCCGAGCAGGTCGTTGTTTCGGCGTTTTTTCACGTCCTCGGGCACGTCGTCCGGAAACATGTCATCGGCCTTCGTGCCGGGCCGGGCGCTGTACTTGAAGATGAAACTGTTCTTGAACTTCGAGTCGCGGACCAGGTCCATCGACCTGTCGAACGCCGCTTCCGTTTCGCCGCAGAAGCCCACGATGAAGTCGCTTGAGACGGCCACGCCGGGCACGCGTTCGCGGCAACGGGCCAGCATGTCGCGGTAGAACCCGGCCGTGTATTGCCGCTTCATTCGCTTCAACATTTCGTCGCAACCGGACTGAACCGGCACATGCAGGTACTTGACGGCCTTTGGCAAATCCCGGACGGCGTCGAGCAAATCGTCGCTCATGTCTTTCGGAAAGTTGGTGACAAACTTGATTCGCTCGATGCCCGCGAGGTCGTGAATTCGCGCTATTAAGTCGCTTAGTCGCGAACGTCGGCCATCGCCGTGATCGAACGCGTAACTGTTCACAGTTTGGCCGATCAGCGTGACTTCCTTGCACCCTTCGTTGGCGAGTTGCCGACACTCGGCCACGATGTGGTCGGGATGGCGACTCTGCTCCGGGCCGCGCGTCGAAGGGACGACGCAGTAAGTACAGAACTTATCGCAACCGATTTGAATTCGAACGAACGCCTGGAACGGTGTGGGCCGCATCGTGGCGTCGCGGGGTGGATCAAAGCTCTCGAAGCTCGCGGTCACTTCGCTCTTGCCACCGTCGGCACGACCGAGGCTCAGGGCGTACTGCGGTTCGCGCGTCCGTTTGACCGCCTCGACGAGTTCCGGCACGCGGGCAAGCTGGCCGGTCCCGACGACCATGTCCACGTGCGGGGCCCGCCGGCGAACTTCCTCCTGGTCCTTCTGAGCCATGCACCCGAGCACGCCAATCACCGCGTCCGGGTTGGTTCGCTTGTGCTGGCGCAAGCGACCCAGGGCCGAGTAGATCTTCTCCTCGGCATGTTCGCGAACGGAGCAGGTGTTGAAGAGAATCACATCGGCGGCCAGGGGCTCGTGAACCAACTCGTAGCCCTGGCGACGCAGACTCCCGACGACCAGCTCGCTATCGAGCACGTTCATCTGACAGCCAACGGTTTCAATGAAGAGCGTTTTGGTATCGGTCACGAATGGCTCCGGGGGACCGGGTATGAGCCCGGGCCGGGGGTG
>JANLUE010000990.1:0-8680 GCA_031363325.1 Gemmataceae bacterium | reverse complement strand
CGGGCGTCAGCAGGGCGGCGAGTTGCGTGATCGGCGGGACGCACGAGATCGACGTGTTGATCATCTTGCCGATCAGCTCGGCCGTCGGGGCCGACGCGATCGCGTAGCCCACTCGCCAACCGCTCATGCTGTACGACTTGCTGAACGTGTACGCGCCGACGCATTGATCCAACATGCCCGGTTCGGCCAGGATCGAATGATGGCGATCGCCCCAGGCCATGTGGCAATACGGTTCGTCGCTGAGCAGCGCCACGTTCCGACCGCGAATCAGGTCGGCGATCGCCTTCAGATCCTCACGCGTGGCCACTCCACCCGTCGGGTTGTGTGGCGAGTTCAGGAAGATCGCCCGCGGCCGTTTCGAGGTCTTCAGGAATTTTTCGACCGCGCTCGGGTCGGGTCGAAACTGCTGTTCCTGACGCAGGGGAGTGTAAACCGGCACGCCGCCACGGCGACGGACATTCGGCTCGAACGTCGGGAACTGCGGCGAAAAGAACAGCACCTCGTCGCCGGGTTCGACGAACAACTCGCAGAAGAATTGCTCGAAGACTTTCGCCCCCGGCCCGACGACGACGTTCTCGGCCTTGGCCGGCACGTCGAACTCGGCCCGCACGGTCGCGGCGATTTGCTCGCGGAACTCCGGCAAACCCAGCGAGGCACAGTATCGAGTTTGTCCATCGGCGATGGCTTTCGCGCCGGCCGCCAGGGCGGACTTCGTGCTCGGGAACGGGCTATCGCCGATCTGGAGTTCGATCACGTCCTTGCCGCCGGCCTTCAGCCGCTTGGCGACGGCCAACACATCGAACGCGGTCTCGGACGTCAGCCCCTGGGCGAACGCGGAATAGGTCATGGGTTGTGGTTCACTTGGGAGGGCGGTCCAGAAAGGATAGCTATTTCGGCCGCGCGGTCACGGAAGTCGCGCGCCGTCCACTTCGGCGGCGGCGAGTCTACTCTTGTGGGCCAACTCGCGTCCGACCGGGCCGGGCTCACCGAGGGGGAGTCGCTCAACGGGATGGATGGGGGGTGTAGAACTACTTCGCCGCATCGATAACTTGTGCGGCAACCGAAGCCGGGCCGATGTGGTCGCCAACAATTCGTCGTGTGGCATCAGTTCGTTTCATCGTCCCCGTCCATGACACGGTAGGCCGTTATTGTTGCGCTCTTGCGATCCCGAAAAACGTCGCCTTCAAGCGTGATAACTTCCCCGAGCCGCTCGAGCATTTAACTTAACGCGAAGAAAGCCGCGGTTCCGCGCACCCGTTTGCGATGACCCTCGAGTTTGATCTGAAACTCGTTCTTGCCAAGATCGATTGCTTCCAGGCGGCCGGTGAGTTTTTCAAATTCGCGAGTCGTCGTCCGTCGATCGGCGAGCAGTTTGTCGAGCCGTGTAACGGCTTCTCGGTTGAAGTGCGTGGTCGGCCGCGCCGCGTTTTCGCGGTCGAATGTCGTCACGTCGATCGAATCGATGTCGCGACCGAGAAGGCGGCCCATCTCGCGACAGACCTGAAGCGCGCCGTCGCTGCCCTCCGCGGCCCGCCGGGGTTCGTCGATTGGGTTGCTCGGTTGCAGCAAATGATATGTGGCCGACCGGCTTCAATTCACCTATTTCTCACGCTGTCGCCACATTGGAAACGCTTGCGAGGTGACAACGCGAATCATATCATCCAAAAATCTAAGGTCGCATTGACCGATAAGGCTGGTAGCGCCACCCCGCCATTGAACTCATTCGTCAATCGACGTTCGGAACATGAAACTCCTCCTCTTCAGCGATCTACATTGCGACCGCGAGGCGGCCGCGCGGCTCGTTGAAATGGCGCGCGGCGTCGATGTCGCGGTCGGGGCCGGGGACTTTGGGCAGACTCGCCGACGGGTGGGCGATTGCATCGAGGTGCTGCGCGAGTTGCCGTGCCCGGCGGTCGTCGTGCCCGGGAACAACGAATCGTTCGACGAATTGAAGTCGGCGTGTCGCGGTTGGAACGGGGTGCAGGTCCTGCACGGGACGGGCGCGAACGTCGCGGGTCGGGCGTTCTTCGGGCTTGGCGGCGGGGTGCCGGTCACGCCGTTTGGCTCGTGGAGTTACGACTTCACGGAGGCCGAGGCGGCGGAACTCCTGGACGCGTTCCCGACGGGCGGAATCCTCGTGACCCATTCGCCGCCGAAGGGGTGCCTCGACGTTCGAGCGAGTGGCGAGAGTTGCGGCAGCACCGCCGTCCGCGACCTGATCGTCGCCAAAAGGCCGGCGCTCGTCGTGTGTGGGCACATCCATGCGTGCGCCGGGCGAACGGAATCGTATCTCGGCACCACGGTCGTGAACGCGGGGCCGAGCGGCATCGTAATCGAATTGTGACCGCCACTCTCCAGGCACGTTGAATGGACGTTCGTCTTGCCGCTCCCCCGAAACCCCGGCGTCGCAAACGCTGGCTGATCCTGGGAGCAATTCTCGTTCTCGCGGCCGGCGGGACGATCGCGTGGCAATTCGCCGGGCCGGCCATTCAATTGCACCGTGCCGAACAAGCACTCAGTCGCAGTGACCTGCTCGACGCCAAGTCGCGGCTCGATCGACTTCGCGAACGTCGGCCGACCGACGAACGCGTCTTGTTCCTATCGGCCCAGGTCGCTCGGCGAACGGCTGACTGTGCCGAGGCCGAACGATTGTTGACGGAGTACGAGCGACAATTTGGCCCAACGCCCGAGAGCGAATTCGAATGGACGTTGCTCGGCGTGCAACAAGCCGACTTCGCCGGCCAGGAGGAATCGCTGCGGGCGCGGATTGAACGCGAGCCGGCCGAGGCGATTGTCATCCTCGAAGCGCTCGCCAAAGGATACGACGCGGCCTTCCGCTATCCGGACGCGCTGGCCGCCCTGAGCAAGCTCGCCGTGGCCGAGCCCGACAACGTGCCCGCCCTGATCCTGAGCGGGTTGGTGTTGGATCGACAGCGACAGGCCGAGCCCGCTGAACGGGCGCTCCGCCGGGCCGTCGAACTCGCACCGGACAACGCGTCGGCCAGCGCCGCTCTCGCGGACGTGTTGAACCGACATGGCCGAACGCGTGAAGCGATTCACTTCTACGAACGAGCGTTGCTCGCTCGCCCGAATGACGCGACGCTCACGATCGGCCTCACCCGCGCCCTGGCCGACAACGCGGACCTGGCCGGGGCCGAGCGCCGGCTCGATGACTTGCTCGCGCTGAATCCGAAACACGCCGACGCTTTGGTAGAACGGGGTCGTTTGGCGATTCGGCGAAAGCAATTCGTCGCGGCCGACACCTTCTTGTCACGAGCGGTACAAGTCGCACCCTGGCATCGAGAATGTCAAACGCTTCGACTGATCGCGCTCAAGCAACTGAATCAACCGGACGACGTGGCCGCATGCGAGACCCGAATCGCCGCGTTGCGGGCCGAAGATGGACTCGCCGGTCGACTTCGCATTCGAGCCCGCGACTCGGTGCTCGATGCGGCCGTGCGCTGGGAGCTGTGGCAGTGGGCCGTTCGCAATGGCCAGCCGGAGGAAGGGATCGCCTGGCTCGCGGAGATTCTGCGGGCCGAGCCGAATCACGCGAAGGCCCATGCCGCGTTCGCGGAACACTTCGATCGACTCGGCCAGCCCCGTCGGGCCGCCCAACATCGAACGGCCGCCGGGGGGACTTCATGAACGATCAGACGCCGAATCGAACTTGGCTCTACGTTGGCGCTGGTGTGTTGATCCTGGCCGCTGGGGTCGCGATCTACTCGGTAACGCAGTCCGAACGCGACGAACCGGCCGAGCCGTTCGCCGCATCCGAAGTCGCTGCCGCATCGTCCGAGGAGGTCCACCGAATCTGTGCGGCCTGCCACGCCTACCCGCCGCCGGAGACCTTTCCGAAGTCCGCCTGGCGAAAGGAAGTGAAACAGGGTTACGACTTCTTCCACAAAGACCTGTCGTACCGGTTCGACTATCCGCCGCTCGAATCGGTCGTGAAGTATTACGAGAGCCGGGCACCCGAGGCGCTGCCGATCGCGTTCCGCCCGCAGGCCGCCAAGCCACGCGCCGCGAAGCTCGATCGCGTCGCGATGCCCGCATGGGACAAGAACGCGACGCCGGGTGTGTCGCACGTCGCGCTCGCGCACTTGTTCAGCAAGGACAAATTGGACATCGTCGTCTGCGATGCGCTCGGCAAACGCGTTCTCGCGCTCAGCCCGTACGAAGTCGGCGCGACCTGGAAGACGATCGCCCAGGGGGTCACGTGCGCTCACGCCGAAGTCGTGGACCTGGACGGCGACGGGATTCAAGATGTGGTCCTAGCCGTGCTCGGCAACTTCTACGCGACCGACGATCGGGTCGGGAGCGTCGTCTGGTTGCGCGGCAAGGCGGATCGAACCTTCACGCCGATCACGTTGCTCGATGGCATTGGCCGTGTTGCCGACGTGCGGCCGGCCCAATTCATGGGCACGGGCAAAGTCGACCTTGTCGTCGCCGAGTTCGGCTGGCACGAAACCGGCGCGATCATCTTGCTCGAAAATGTGACGACCGATTGGAACAAGCCCGACTTCCGTCCGCGACTGCTCGACAGTCGACATGGCACGACGCACGTTCCCGTGTGCGATTTGAACGGCGACGGCAAGCCGGACTTCGTCGCGGTCATTTCGCAGGAACACGAAACGGTCGTCGCGTTCCTGAACGAAGGGGGCGGCAAGTTCCGCCAGGAAGTGATCTACAAGGCCCCGCACCCGACCTGGGGTTGCAACGGAATTCAGGTAGTCGATCTGGACAACGACGGCAAACTCGACGTGATTCTCTCGAACGGCGACTCGCTCGACCCACCGTATCTCTTGCGGCCCGATCACGGCGTCACCTGGTTGAAGAACACCGGGGCCTATCCGTTCAAGGCGATCCGATTGGCCAATTGCTTCGGGGCCGGCAGCCCGGTCGTCGCCGATTTCGACGGTAACGGACTACCCGATGTGGCTTTCGTCACGTTTCTCCCGGCCGAATCGTTCCCGAACCGAGATCGCCTGCAACTCGATTCCGTCGTGCTCCTCGAACAATTGACCCCCGGCGAGTTCGTTCGCCATTCGCTCGAGATCGAAACGTGCGACCATCTGTCGTGCGTGGCGGGCGACCTCGATGGCTCGGGTCGGCCCGATCTGTTGGTCGGCAACTTCGTGCGTGGCGGCCGACCGGGCCCGGGGCTGTATCGCTGGCGAAACACGACCGGCGGCCGATGACATTCGGTCGTGGGACGGCGTGCAATTGTAATTCCTTCCGTCGTCTACTAATCTGAAAGCGCGCGTGCGCTTTGGGCGGCTCCGGGAACTTCTGCCCGTTGTGCGGACGGGCCGCGTCTCTCGGCCTGTCGGGACGGTAGCGTTTTTCCTTCAGCGAAAATACCGCACGGTATAATTCGGCGTGGACGGACGGCCGGACCGATCCGAGTCTCCCTCACGGGACGCCGAATCGACCGGGCCGTCAGATTACGGGTGACCGGATGACTCTGCTGGCCTGGCCCGTCCCCTTGCTGGCCCTCACCAAGGAAGAGCGTCTGTTCATTTGGACGGGCGTTTTCGCGGCCGTGATTATCGTGGCCGCCATGTTCCTCGCGCGCGTCGACCGCTGGCGGAAGCGGCAATTCGAGGCCGAGGACGATTCGCCGGAGCACCTGGGCTCGTTCCGCGAGCTATATGAGCGCGGCGAGATTTCCAAGGGCGAGTACGATCGGGTGATGAAGCGGATCGCGGCCAAGGCCTTCAACAAGCCGAACCCCGTGGTGCCAGCGGCCAAGGCGGAGCTTCCGGCATCACCCATTCCGGAGGCTCCCGCTCCGGAAGTGCCAGGTTCGCCACCCGAGGCGCCCGAGTCGCCCACCTCGCCTACGACGCCTGGTTGAGATTGCTTTCCGCCTTGATTAGACGACGTAGAATCGCACTAGACCCTTTCGGGCCACCCGGCAACCGCCGGGTCGTGGAACGGATGCCCGATCTGCAGCGGGTTAGGCGCACCGAGACCGGGGACCTTCGGCATGGCGACCAATTCGTCCGGCGATGGCGGCACGCGGAAACCGAGCAATCCGTCTTCGCGCAATCGCAACGCGTACTGTTCTTTCTGTCGAAAGAGCCACCGCGATGTCGGCCCCCTGGTCGAAGGACCGGGCGACGTTTACATTTGCGGCGAGTGCATCGACCTCTGTTCGTCGATCATCGATCAGGAAAAACGCCGTCGCAACACCGGCCGGGGCTCGAACCGCGAGACTCCCTCTCCGCGCATCATCAAAGAAAAACTCGACGCCTACGTGGTCGGCCAACAGCGCGCCAAGAAGGTCCTTTCGGTCGCGGTCCACAATCATTACAAGCGCCTGACTCTCGCGACCGAACGCGGCGACGTGGATGTCGAGAAGAGCAACATCCTCCTGATCGGCCCGACCGGCAGTGGCAAGACTCTGCTCGCCAAGACGCTCGCCAAGATTCTCGACGTGCCATTCGCGATCGGCGATGCGACGACCCTGACCGAAGCGGGCTACGTCGGCGAAGACGTTGAGAACTTGCTCCTGAAGCTCCTCCACGCGGCCGATTTCGACGTTGAGACCGCCCAGCGGGGCATCATCTACATCGACGAAATCGACAAGATCGCCAAGACTTCGCAGAACGTATCGATCACCCGCGACGTGTCCGGCGAAGGCGTTCAGCAAGCGCTGTTGAAGATGCTCGAAGGTACGGTTGCGAACGTGCCACCACAGGGGGGCCGCAAGCACCCGGAGCAACAGTACATCCAACTCGACACGTCGAACATTCTGTTCATCTGCGGCGGGACGTTTGTTGGCCTCAACGAGATCATCTCGAAGCGGATCGGCAAGCGAACGATCGGCTTCACGACCGGTGCGACCAGCGTTTCAGACGACGATGAACATCTGACGCAACAGGTCGTCAGCGACGACCTGTGCGAGTTCGGCATGATCCCCGAGTTCGTCGGCCGATTGCCGGTCCTGGCCCCGCTCGACCCACTCGACGAGGAAGCGCTGATCAGCATCCTCACGGAGCCCCGCAACGCGCTCGTGCGTCAGTACCAGAAGCTCTTCGAGATGGAGGGGGCCGAACTCGAATTCGAGGACGGTGCCCTGCGTGAAATCGCCCGCAAGGCGAAGGCCCGCGACACGGGAGCACGCGGGTTGCGAAGCATCGTCGAAGACATCATGCTCGAGGTCATGTACGAGTTGCCGGACCTCGAATCGAAGGGCAAGCACGTCGTGACCGAAGACGTGGCCAAAGGCCTGTGCCCGCTGTTCGAGCGCAAACCGACCGTGATGCCGTTGCCGGAGAAGAAGAGCGCGTAGCTTCGGGAGCGCGAACCTACGCCCGAGGGAGCAGTCCAAGTGTTCGAGGCAATCTCGATCAACTCAACATCTTGATTGCAGAGGGTTGCAGTCGTTTCGTAGTCTTTGACAAAAGGGACGGCAAAGATCGGCAGCGCGGTTTCGCGATGCCGTATGAGAGATTGAACGTCGTGACGGAGTGTTGTCTCGTCGTCCCGGTCCAGAGACCTCCTGGCCGCCTAAATGATCGTCGATTACAACCGTGGGGCGTGCCCGCGGTGATAGGCCGCGCCGGACCAGTCAATGGTTCGCCGAAGGAGGGCTTCGGAAGTGCTAGTGCCGGAACACCTGACGCTTTGCTGGAACGGCCAGCCGCTTGGCCGCATCACCGGGGTGCAGGTGTTCGACTGGCCGTGGGTGAGCGGCACGCTGGCCCCCGGCGACTGGCCGCCGGACCTCCGGGCGTCGGTCGAAGCGCTGGCCCTGGCCGCCGACTCGGACGACGACCTGCCCGACCCGCCGTACCAGTCCGGGCACTACGTCGGGTGGTCGGTGGTGGATCCGGCGGGGGTCGTCAGCGAGATCGGCACCCCGAAGGTGGACTTCGCCTCCGGAGACATCGAGTGGCGGTAGCCGCCGTGCGGCCCCAGACGCCGAACCGTCTTTTGTCCCATCCGACTTGAATAAGTAATAGGAGTCCCGGCGAGCACGTGCGTGAACGTGCTTCTGGCGTGCAGATCGAAGCCGCAGTAGTATTGGTGTGGGGTGTTGTAGACCATGACTCGTGTCCTCGTTGGTGACGGGTAAGTCGCCCACCTGATCCCGCATCGTGGTTGGGAGGCTCACTCCTCCTTGAAACTTCCACGTTGAGGCGCAGGAGCAATCGCGCGACCTCGTTTTACCTGGCGACAGGCTCCGACCCGTCACCGACGGGAAATGAGAATTATCCGGGCGTTGCATCTGTTCGGTGATGCATGTACGCTTTCCGTGGTTCATAACTCCCCACACCCCCGCCGGTAGGTGAGTTGTTCGACGGTGAAAACCGAGGGCGGTTCGATGTCCACTCTCCTCAATTCCAAGCGCTCGCAGTTGGTGGCCGCTCTCAAAAAGCTGCCTCCGCACATGCGTGCGCGACTTCAGCTACTGAAAGCCGATGGGTTGGAACTAGCAAAACGTCCCGATTTGCTTTGGTACTTGCTGCTGCAAAGTGCTGCGACGCAGGGTAACTCACGGGGATGGGCAGGACTGTGCGGCGACCCGGCCAATTTGAAGTCGGTCGAATACGCAGTGCTTGCACCTCTGAGCACGACGGAACGCGAAGCACGCATCCTCACCGCACTGCGGAAAGCAAAGGTCCGTCGGCAGACGCTTAAAGCTCCCGAACTGGCGGCGAACCTTGCA
>JANLUE010000976.1:0-2129 GCA_031363325.1 Gemmataceae bacterium | reverse complement strand
CACCCCCTAACCCCCTCTCCGAAGCGGAGAGGGGGAACCCGATCACCGCGCCCCCGCCTTCAGATCGCTCGCCCCTTGTTTCGGCTTCAGCGCCTGGAACAGCAGGATCAAGCGTTGGCCGGCACCCTTCAACTCCGTCTCGAACTTGGCGACGCGGGCCTTGAACAACACGTGCGCGAAGACCAGGGGAATCGCGATCATCAGCCCGCCGGCCGTGCCGAAGAGGGCCAGGCCGATCGCGCCCGACTGGGCCGTCACGTTGCTGCTCTTGCCCGCGTCGGCGATCGCGCTGAACGTGTTGATCATCGAGAAGACGGTCAGGAGGAGCCCGACCATCGTGGCGACTTTGGCGATCGCCAGGATCGGGGCGAGCAGGAAGTTCAAGTCCGGGAGGATTTCAAGTTCGATGGCGTTGGCCATCGCCCGCTTCATGGCTGCGAGGCCCTGGCGACTGTTTTCGAGCCCGGCCGCGTAGAGCTTGCGTGGGATCAGGCCGTTCTCGGCTCGACAGAACTTGAGCGAGCTTTCGACGCCTTCCTTCTGAAGCTTGTCTTGGAACGTCGGCAGGAATTCTTCGAGCTTGGTCCGGGCGTTCATGTTCAGGAGCCAGCGCCAGACCACCAGGGCGGCGGCCACCAGCGACAGGGCGAGCATGGGCAGGAAGAAATACCACTCCTCCGTAATGAACTTGATCAAAGCTTTCATCGATGGGTCCGGTCGAAACGAGAGACGGGATCGAGCCGAGCGATGGGTGTAGCTTGTCAAATGAGTCGGTTTGGATCAAGCGGAGAGCGGAAAAAACAGACTGCCGGAACGCTCGGGCAATCGGTTCGACCGGATGGGCGGGATCGCCTTCCCCTTGAATCGCACCCGTGGTCGCGACGATACTATGATTGTTGTCTCGACAGGCCGGCGGAGTGTTCGATGCGGAGTGACCTCGCGACCGGGCTTGCCGATTCGCCCACGCCCCCGACTGGCACGGTCATCGTCCACGGTGCGGGCGTCCTGGCGGCCGAGCCCGTCATCGAGACCACGTCTGGGCCAACCGTAACCCTCCCGGTCTCCAGTCGGCGAAGGCTCGTCGAGAGCGCCGTCCTCTTTCTCTCCGCGATTCTGCTGTTGCGAACCGTCACCGTCGAGCCGTTCGGCGTGCCGACCGGAAGCATGGCCCCAACGTTGATCGGCAATCACAAGGCCTTGCCGTGCTATCGATGCGGTTACCCAGTGAAAGTCGGCGAGCCGGGCAACAAAGCCCAGGCCTACCCGGACGCCCACTGCCCCAACTGCGGGGCCTTGAGCCAGGATGTGTTGAACGCACCGGAGATCGCTGGCGATCGGCTCCTCGTCGACAAGAACACGTTTCGGCTTCGCTCGCCCCGCCGCTGGGAGCCGGCCGTGTTCATTTGCCCATCGGACAAATCGAAGCCTTACGTAAAGCGCGTCGTCGGCCGACCGGGCGAACAGATTCAAATCATCGACGGCGACATTTGGATCGATGGCCATCTGGCGCGCAAGACGATGGTCGAAGCCCGTGAGGCGCGCGTGCCCGTGTTCGATGGCGACTTCGCCCCGCCCGGCGGCTGGAACTTTCGCTGGCGACCCGAAGGCGAACTGCCCGTTCTGGGAGTCGAAGCGAATCCACCCCCGGACTGGCTGAAGTTCGACGGCACGGACATTCGAATCGAATCGGAATCGTCGGTCGCGCCCCGGTTCGTTGCTTATTGGCACGTGTCGCCCGATTCGTTCGCGGCCGAAGTGATTCGTGACGGCTTCGAGTACAACGGCCACGGCTCGCCGTCCTGGGACTTCGCGGTCCACGACTTCTTGCTGGAGTTCGAGGTCGAAGCCGGTTCCGGCCAGGGGGCGATGTTGTGCAAGATGTCGGACGGCGTCGATGAAGTGACGGCCAACCTCGCGCTCGGCGGCGAATTTGGCGAAAGCAAACTGCTCGTACCTCCCAAGGGCCTGGTCCGCACGGCGAACCGCCCGCCGCTCAAGGTCGGCCAGAAATATCGCATCGAGATGGCGTTCGTCGATCGCCGCGTGTCGGTGGCCGTCGATGGTCGTGAATATTTCAGCCACGATTTGCCGGAAGTCGGCCGTCGGCCCGACGTGACAAACCCGTTCAA
>JANLUE010000964.1:0-17521 GCA_031363325.1 Gemmataceae bacterium | reverse complement strand
TTTTTGTCCGAGGTTTTCAGGCCAACGGCCTGGGATTGTTCAGCCCAGGGCAAGATGGCGCAGCCATCGCCGCCCTGGGTTTGGGCCCGCACCCATCCCCGCAGCCTGAAGGGCTGCGACGAATCCGCAACGCGTTCGTGTACCGTATGGAACTCCGGTTCTCTACGTGACTCGGGTCTAGGTGTGGATTTCCTTGCGGAGTTTGCGGATCGCCTTGTATTTCTCGTCGCTGACGCGGTCGACGCTCGTCCGCAGTTCGTCGGCGATCTCCGGGACCGCCCAGCCATCGAACGTCAGTTGCAGAATTCGCTGTTGGCGAGCGCTCAAAACCTTGTGCGACACGCGATCGAGTTCTTCGTGCAATTCGTTGCGTGCCCCTTCGACGGGGTAGTGTCGGTCGGCCACTTCGTCGGCCAGGCCAGACAACTTGCGCGAACGCTGGGTTCGCTTCTTGACCGCGTCGATCGCCCGCAGAAACTCGCGGCGGTCATCCCCCTCTTGTCTCAGCAGGCCGTCCCATTTGTCCGGCTGGACGGTCTGCAGCAAGCGGACCAGAACCTCCTGGGTGCAATCCGACCAGCTATCCGGGTGGAGCCGGGCGTTCCGCCAACAGACCTGGCAGTAGCGCGAAATGTCTTGCACGGCCTTCGGGCCGGGCTGGGAAGCCTGGGTCGACTGAGTGCCCAGGGCCGACAGGGCGGTCCCGACCACGACGGCCGCCATGAGGCGACGAGACTTCGAACCGGGTACGAACTTGCTCATGGCCGTGCCGGGCCTCCACCAGTTGGCTTCTCCCCCAAACTATACGGATGCACGGCCGTCGAAATCTCGCCCAAATTTGGAAAATTCGCCCGTGAGCCGCGAGGCGAAGGTTGGACGGAGCCGAGCGCGTCCCGTGCAAATGCAATAGTACAAATGTATAAATGTATGTTCTTTTGTTCACTTAAAGTGCCCGCTGCCGCCCACGCCTTTAAGTGATGAGGTTCAAGGCCGCACGATCGCAAGCCATGCCCGTGGTTACAGCAACGTTACGCCTTCCCGCGTAACATCCGGGTATAGAGAGGACAGTCCTTTCCGCGAGGTTGACATGCGAACGATCCTGGCCCTCGGCCTTCTCACCTTGCCCCTGACCGCCGACGAGCCGAAGCACGACGGGCAACCCCTCTCGTACTGGAAGTCCCAGCTTCAGGACGCGAAGGTCGACGCCCGGCAGTACGCGGCCGACGCGTTCGTGCAAATGGAACGGGCGATGGCCAAGGGCGCGGTCGCGGAGCTCGCGGCCGCACTCAAAGACGAAGACGCTCGCGTTCGCTGGTCCTCGGCCCAGGCACTCGGCCGACTGGGGGTCGATGCGGCCCCGGCCGTACCGGAACTGATCGCCGCCCTCGAAATGCGGACCGGGCCGGAGTTCACCGATTTTCGCGAATACGCCTACCGGGCGCTCGGCGCGATTGGCCCGAAGGCCAAGGAGGCCGTGCCTCTGCTGATCAAGCGACTCGGCACGGACGACGACCGGTCCTACAGGATCGTAAACGCACTCGGCCGAATCGGGCCAGACGCGCGTGCCGCGTTGCCCCGACTCTTCAAGCGCGTCAACGACGAACCGATCCTGCTCAACGATATCGGCACGGCGATCGTGGCGATCGACCCGGAGGGGAAGGAAGTGCCCGCGCTGATCCGTCGAATGGTCCGGATCGAACTCACGCGCAAATGCGCCACCCACCCGACGTTGTGCGAACAGTTCACGACGCGCTTCCCCGAACTCGCCCTCAAGTACACGATCCCGCTCTTGAGCGACGAAGAGGCGTTGGTTCGGAAGCAAGCCGCTCGCGTGTTGACGCTCCTGGGCCCATTGGCGGCGAGCGCCAAGGATTCGTTGCTCAAAGCGATCGGCGACCCCGAAGCGGAAGTTCGTGTCGCCGTGCTCGATGCCCTGTTCAAGACCGCGCCGGGCGCCTTTCGACCGGCCGTCCCGGTCCTCGCCAAGCTGATCGCCGCCAATGGCAAGGTGCCGACCGAAAACATCGCGATGTTGGCCGCCCACGAAAAGGAAATCACACCGCTGCTGATGAAGGAACTCGGCACGACCAAGACGAACGAATACACGGCCCTGGTCGCCGCGCTCGCGCAACTCCGGGTGACAAGTCAACCTCTGTTGATCGCGGCCCTCGACGATCCCTCGGCGGCCGTCCGCTGCCAGGCGTCGGTCGTGCTCATGACGCTCGGCAATGTGGCCCCCGAATCGCTTCCCAAACTGATTCGGTTGCTCAAGGACCCGGACGCCGACGTGCGACTGCGAGCCGTCGGGGCGATCATTCATGTGGACCTGGAACGGAAGCAAATCGCCGAATGGTTGCCGACGATCGAGTCGCTCGTTCGGGACCAGAAGCACCCCTCGATCCAGATGGAAGCCGTCGGGATGTTGGAGTCGCTCGGTAAGCTCGCTCGGTCGGCCGCCCCGACGCTCAAGCTGGCCCTCCGCGATGCCGACGGCGATCTGAAAGCGTACATGGCCCTAACACTGGTGGCACTCGATCGATCGGCCGGCATCGCCGGGCTGCCAACGCTGCTTAAGGCGATTGGTGACCCAAACTCGAAGCGGCGAATGAAGGCCATCGAAATGGTCGGCCGACTCGGGCCGGCCGCGAAAGATGCGATCCCCGCTCTCCGCAAGATCCTCGCGACGCCAACGGAGTACGGCTACTTCCGACTCGAGTCCGCGACGGCCCTCGGTCGCATCGATCGAAGCGAGATCCCCGCCGGCCTAACGGTCGCGCTCGAGATGTTGAAGGCCGACCGGCCGGATTGCGAGCGGCCCGATGTCGTCGCCGCGATCGCCGAATGGGGCACCGACGCCAAGTCGGCCGCTCCCGCCCTGCGAAAGATCGTCGACGAAAAGGACGTGCAGGTGCCCGAACGAGTGCCGGCGCTGATCGCACTCGTCTTGATCGGGTCGGATGAAGACGGCTCGGCCCGCGTGGCGATCCAGGCGATTATCAAGGAAGCGAAACGGCCACGCGACCGAATCACACTGATCCAGTCGCTGCAACGGCTTGGCCCGGTCGCGAAGCCACTGGCCGACGAAGTTCGCCCGCTCGCCAACGATCGAGTTGTGGGCCGGCGCGTGAAAACCATGTTGGCCGAGGTCGACGGAGTTGCGGCAAACTGAGCTGTCGGTGGAGGCCTCGCCCACTCCCCCCTTGCGTCCCGGCTCGTCGTGCCGACAATTTCCCCATGCAGAAGTGGCTTCCTTCCGGGCCGGCCGACCGGGCTTCGGCCGTCGCGGTCCGCGCGATTCGCGGGCGAACGGCCATCGTGCGCCGTTTGCTCAAGGCCGTCACGAAGTCGCCGAACGATCCGGTGGGCGTTCATCAACTCCGCGTCTGGTGTCGACGCACGGAGGCGGCCCTCGACTTCTTTGCCCCGCTGTTCCCGGCCCGGCGGCTCATTCGACTACGAAAGGCGATCCGTGGATTGCGGCGAGCAGCCGGGCCGGCCCGCGGCCTCGACGTGCTGGCGCAGATCGAAGCGAGGCCGTCGCTGAAGGAACGCCGGCGAGCGGGGAAGAAGCTCGCTCGCGCCGCGCGGCGGTGGCGACAGGGCCGGCTCAAGCGACGCGTCGAGTCCCTGGTGGCGAGAGTCGCGGACGAGGCCCCGCCGTTCGCCGAGTTCGCGCGAGCGCGATTGGGCCAGGTGACCGCCGAGTTCCTGGCCGCCGACCCGCCGGCCGATGCCACGGAATCGGCCCTGCACCAGTTTCGGATTCGCGGCAAGGGCCTGCGCTATTCGCTCGAACTCGCCGCCGGGGTGTTGCCGATCCAGCCGCGCGAAGCGGCCTACAAGGTGCTCGGCGAATTGCAGGAACGGCTCGGCACGATCAACGACCTCGCGGTTCGTCGGGGCGTGTTGGACGAACGGGCCGATCGGGCAACCGATCCGGCGGACCTTTCGGCCCTACGACGTCAGTCAGCCGAAGCGCACGGTATGTGGCTCGATTCCGTCGCGGCGTTCCGCGGCTTCTGGTCGGTCGAACGAATGGCGGAACTGCGTTCGCACCTCGACGCGTGCGGCGCGTAGTCAGGTGCGCGATCGCGCCAGGTATTTTCGCACGGACTTGGCCGCGAAGTAGCCGCACAAGCCGTGGACACCCCCTCCCGGTGGCGTCGACGCCGAACAGAGAAAGAGGCCCGGTACCGGCGTGCGATAGGGGTTCAATCGGCGCACCGGCCGCGTGAACAGTTGCCAGAGATCATTGACGCCGCCGCCAATATCTCCGCCGACGTAGTTGGGGTTGTGCCGTTCGAGGTCGGCCGGGCCCATCGTGTGGCGGGCGAGGATCACATCGCGGAAGCCCGGCGCGAAGCGTTCGATCTGGGCTTCGATTCGCTCGGTCATGTTCGCCGTCGAACCGTGCGGAATGTGACAGTACCCCCAGGCGGTGTGCTGGCCCGCCGGGGCACGCGTCGGATCGAACAGGCTCGGCTGCGTGACGAGCACGAACGGCCGATCGACGATTCTGCCTTCCCACGCGGCTCGCTCACTGGCCGAGATTTCGTCGAGCGTTCCGCCGACGTGAACCGTGCCCGCCCGACGACATGCCTCGGCCCGCCACGGGATAGGTCCATGCAGCGCCCAGTCGACCTTGAACGTGCCCATGCCATAGCGAAAACGTTCGAGCGCCCGGCGATAGCGATTGGGAAACTTGTCGCCGACAGTCGCCAGAATCTGCCGGGGCGTCAAGTCGAATAGGACCGTGCGACTTGGCGGGAGTTCGTCGAGCGACTTGACCCATCGACCCGTCTCGATGTGTCCCCCGAGTTTCATCAGGAGTGAAGCGAGCGCGTCGGCGACCTTCTGCGCACCGCCGCGTGGCATCGGCCAGCCCACGTGATGGCCGGCCACGCCGAGCATCAACGCCACGGCCGAACCGGGCAAGCGCTCGAGCGGCAGCACGGCGTGGGCGGCGAGCCCGGCGATCAGTGCCTTGGCTCGCTCGGTCGTGAAGTACTTCTCGGCGAGATCCCGGCCCGAACGGAGCCCCCGCCAGGCGAATCGCGTCGCCGTGATCGGATGGCGTGGAATGCGAAACGGCCCGACGAGTTCCTTGAACATCGTGGCCGCGTTGGCCACGAGCGGATCGACGAGCTTGCGATAGGCCCGTGCGTCCGGGCCGAGCAAATCGGCCGTCTCGTCGACCGATCGGGCCAGGACGGCGGCCGAGCCATCGTCGAGCGGATGGGCGCACGGCAAGTCCGGTTGAACCCACTCCAAGCCGTGTTCTCCGAGTGGCAGGCTCGGGAAAAATGGCGTGGCGAGCGCCATGGGATGGGCGGCCGAGCACACATCGTGAACGAAGCCGGGCAAGGTCAACTGGGCCGAGCGCGTGCCGCCGCCGAGCGTGTCCGCTCCTTCGATCAGCAGAACGGAATAGCCGTCTTGTGCCAGGGCGACGGCCGCACCGAGCCCATTTGGGCCGGACCCAACGATGACGGCGTCGTACCGATCGGGCATGAGGGGCCTACTTCTTCACGCCTTCGAGGACGCCGCAATGGACCAGGGTCGGCACGATCCGACCGGCCGGCGTGAATCCCGCCGTCGCGAGCCACGCCCGATATTCGCCAGCGGAATACGCTCGACCTTCCGTCAGCGTGAACAGGGCCGTCGAGTATAGGGCAATTGGTAGCGGCCCGCCGAGATCGTCGTCCAGGAACACATCATGAATCATGACACGCCCGCCGGTCGGCAACGCGTCGGCGCATCGCTTCAGCAACGTGCGACATTCCGGTACGTCCCAATCGTGCAGGATGTTCGAGAGCAGGATCGCGTCGGCCCCGGCCGGCATCGGGTCGGCGAACATGTCGCCGGGCACGAGTTCGATTCGGTCCGCGACGCCGTAAGCGTCCGCCATTTCGCGCGCGACCTTCAACACTTCGGGCCGATCCCAGATCACCGCTCGCAGTTCCGGGTTCTTCTGCACGCAGGCGATCGAATAGATGCCCGACCCGCCGCCGATGTCGAGCAAACGTGTAACCCCGTCGAGCGAAACGTTCGCGGCCAGATAGGGGGCGACGTTTTTGGCCCGACCGGCCAGCGACATCGTGAGTCGCCGGGCCGACGCTTCGCGGTCCATCGCCGAGTCCAGGCCATCGCGAAAGATGAACGCGGCCCCGTCATCGGGCCGATTCTCGGCGGGCCGATTGGACTTCAGCCGTTCGGCCAGTGCTCGGACGTTCGGCGCGTCCGCGACCAGGCCCACGTAACCGCCGACTTCGAAGTACGCCCCGGGGACAAGGTGCTCGCGCGCGGCCGGCGCTGGTTCGAGTTCGCCGTTCGCATTCCGAACGACCAATCCCATCGCGCGCAAGGCCGTCACAAGTACGTTGGCCGCCCGCTCCGCGAGTCGCAACTCCGATCGCAGTTCGTCGAACGACCTGGCCCGCTCGGCGAGCCGGCCGAACACGTTGAAGTCGGTCACCGCGACGGCCAGCAACTCCGTCGCGTAGCCGTTGCGAAACTGCTCGAACAGGAGCGTCGGATCGGTGGCCGGTTTCTCGAGGGCCGACAATGGCATCGCGCGTACTCCAAGTTCAACTTGATCACGCCATCAACTTCGGGTGCAACTTCGCTTTCCCCTCGGCCCCGATGAGCCGTTGGGCGAGGCCCTGGAACTCATAAGTCAACTTGAATGGGTCGAGGCCCAGTAGGTGCAGGACCGTCGCTTGGATGTCTCGAACGTCGACGGGGTTTTCGCCGACGTAGTAGCCGATTTCGTCCGTCTTGCCGTAGGTTTGCCCGCCCTTGATGCCGCCGCCCGCCATTAGAACTGTGAACGCGTTCGGGTGATGGTCGCGGCCGATGAACGGCTGGCCCGGCGAGTTCTGCTGCATCGGTGTTCGGCCGAATTCGCCGCCCCAGATCACGAGCGTCGATTCGAGCAAACCCGTTCGTTTCAAGTCCTTGATCAGCCCCGTCAACGCCCGGTCGGCCTGTTGCGTCTTGATCGGCAAGGTGTTCGTGATGTCCTCGCCGGGGCTGATCCCGTGGTGGTCCCAGCCCCAATCGTAGATCTGCACGAACCGCACGCCGGCCTCGACCAGTCGTCGCGCGAGCAGGCAGTTGTTCGCGAGCGTCGGGTCGTTGCCCTTGTACAGCGTCCGCGGGTCGGCCGCGCTCTCGGCCGGCGACACATGGCCCGGCACCGCACCATAGAGATCGAGTACCGACTTCGGCTCCTTCGAGATGTCCATCACCTTTGGGACTTCGAGTTGCATTCGATAGGCAAGTTCGTACTGTGCGATGCGCGTGACCGTCTCCGGGTCGCCAAACGTCTCGGCCTCGAGCTTGTTCAACTTCGCGAGTGCGTCGAGAGTTTGCCGACGGCCTTCGCGATCGAGGCCCGGCGGGTTCGCCAGAAACAGAACCGGATCGCCGGGCGAACGACATTGCACACCCTGGTAGACGCTCGGCAGGTAGCCGCTGCCCCAGACGCTCTTGCCCGCGTCCGGCTGTTTACCGCCGGACGTGAGCACCACAAACCCCGGTAGGTTTTGATTCTCGCTGCCGAGCCCGTACGTCGCCCACGAGCCCATCGCGGCCCCGCCGAGCAAGTTCGTCCCCGTGTGCAGATGCAACTGGGCCGGCGCGTGATTGAATTGATCGGTGACGCACGACTTCACGACCGCGAACTCGTCGATCACCTCGGGCAGGTGCTTCCACAAGTCGCTCAGCTCGGCACCGGACTCGCCGTGTTTGGCGAACTTGAACGGCGTGCCCAGCATGTTCGGCACGCCGCGAATGAACGCGAACCGCTTGCCTTCGAGGTACTCCTTCGGGCACGGCTTGCCGTTGAACTTGATCAACTCGGGCTTGTAGTCGAACAGATCGAGCTGACTCGGGCTTCCGGCCATGTGCAGATAGATGACGGACCTGGCCCTGGCCGGATGATGCGGCTTCTTGACCGCCAGGGGGTTCTTCGGTTCGTCGCCTCGACACAATTCCGCGAGCGCGATGGCCCCAAGGCCGACGCCGCAATCGCGGAAGAAATGGCGGCGGGTGAGGTAGCGGAGGCGACAGCGACTTGCAAATCGTGAAAACTGGTCATTCATAACGCCCCCGACGCTCGAGCTCGTGAAGGCACTGAAATCCCCCAAGGCGTCACAAATCGTATCAGCGCAAAAGAGGAATCGTCACCTTGCAAAGTCGAAATGCAAACCGATTGCGAAATAGGCAGAATCGCGTTTTCATCTCGCGGTCGATAGGCTACGACCTCAATCGCGACTCGCTGATTCAGTGCAAAAGCATATCGTCTCGCTTGCCAGCCAAATTTCCTGCCGTCAGTCAGCGGGCTTGAGGTCGCTGTCCTTAATACCTTGTTCTCTATCACTAAGTTTTCGTCAAGAATCAAGTCAACCTCGCCTCCAGCCAATTCGTTCCCTTCAACTACTTTGGCTTCTCGCGCACTCAAGTGACCTCGAAGTCGCCTCTGCAAATCTCGCTCCATGATTGACTCAACTCCAACGAAATCTCCATTTTCTGACAATGAGACTAGGAATGTAAAGAGGTGCGAAATACCGCGCAATACAGAATTGTGCAATGATGGTGATACCCCAACGGGAATTGCGTCGAGCAAGCTCTCCGCCATTCTTTTGGCAAGTGAAGGATCTTCCGTCCGAATTTTATCTGGAATGTACTCTTGGATTTCCGTTTCGCGAAACTGCACCAACCGCACCGAAGACTCGTTGAATGTGCTCATCAACTCGGAATCACAGATTTGGTGATCCGCTGCCTCCTTAAAGTCCAGGAAAGTGACGACGCCAGCAGTCTTGGATGCTCGGTCTGCGGATCCGTCCATCATCAGCTGATATCGTCGATAGAAGACGATTCTCGACGCGATCGCAACTGGATGTACAAATTCGCAAGGTGCAAATACAAATCCGCATTGCTTTTGATGTTCGTAGGCTTGTGACCATCGCTCAGGGTCGAAAAAGAGGTGTGGCGGTGCCACGTAGCCGTCTTCCGTCCGAGTGAGTATATCTCCACCGCGAACGGGAGCCTTGAATACCGGCAAATCGACAACAACGTCTTCGGGACGAATTAGCCGGTCGATTCGTTTTAGCCTTGGGATTTTCTCGAGCAGAACACGCGCCACGTCGAAAATCTCGTTGGCAACTCGGTCACATCCTTCGAGAGTTGATAACTCCGACAACACGGTTCCCCACAGAATTGCACGGGCGTCTCTCCGTTCGCCATCCGGAAGCCCCTTCAGCCCCAGGATAAATCGCGGCGCGAACGCAAACGCTCGGTAGTATACATCTCGAGCCACAATGGCGGAAGAAAGATCGCTCGCGCGCGGTTCATTGATAATCAGTCCAGGTTTCGCCAGTTTGCCGCCCAAAATCAATACGACTGTATCATCCGGATAGTCGAAGAACAACTCGCCCAATGTAAAGGCTTGTTGGCGATGCTCTTCCACCAATCGAATCAAACGACGGACCATCGCTTCGGCAGCCCTTACTTTGTGATGATAATAGAGCCTGTCGTAGAGGATTACTCGCCCAATTATCATCTGTTCATAAGCTCCGAGTCCACTTAGCGAAATGCCAATTTCGTGAAATCGCAAATTTGTTGAAGCCCGAGCCCTTGCAATCATCTCTTTGTTGCTTGTAGTGTCAGGTGTGACGGTGACAACCTCAAGCTTGCTAATCAATCGATGCAAATCGAGGCCGATTGGAAGCCCGGCGTGATGGCTATCCCGAGCCATGTAGTCAAGCTTGTCAGCATCCAATGGCCCACTGACCACACCCGACAAATATCCCGCATCAAGATTTGACCGTGACCCCAACACTCGTGCGACAACGGAGAGCGCCAGCTCGCCGCCTCTCTCCGTTGCTCCCAGGTTCGGGCTCTCAAAAATCCGTTTAAGAGCTTCTGTCAACAAGAGCACGCAGGCAACGACTTCGCCGGGGGCAATCGAAGTGACGCCTTCAAAATGCGAGCGGAGAACGAGCATCGCGGCGTCAAATTCCGATTCCAGCCTTGACTTTATTAGCGCTTCACTTGCATGACTGAACGCACCATGTCCAATGTCGTGCAGCAATGCAGCAAGTCGAATTGATACTCGGTCGTGGTCAGAGACTTTTGGAACAAGTTCGTCTCTGTCTTTTCCATACTTCCGACGAAATTCTGCATTACGCTCGAGAGATCGAATCATTCGCTCCGACGCTTCAACAACTCCACGACTGTGTTCCAATCGATCGTAGCCAGCACCAGGATAGACGAGATGTGCCATCCCGAGCTGGCGAACTCCGCGAAGTCGTTGAAGCAATTTGCTATCAAGAAGAAGTGTTTCCCACGGAAAGAGTACTATGTCCCCCCAAATTGGGTCGTTGAATGTCTTCGGATAGCCACCAACGCGTTTGCGAGCCAGACGCTCGCTAACGTCGGCTGTCCATTCTGCTGCTTTCTCGCTCAGCTCGCGCCACAATGTAGGTGCGGACTGCGCAAGTTTCTCTCGAATGTTGTCTTGATTGGGCATAATTGCACAGTACGCCTCAATATTCCTCGACTCGCGAATTGTCGACGCTTAATGAATCGAATTCAATTTGACTGATTGCTTTCCGGAGTTGGAAACCCAATGACTGCGCTTCAGCCTCAGTTACCCCGAGGCCGACCAACAAGTGTCGCGCCACTCGATCACTAATTTGAATCTCAGTCGTCTCGTACGAAGGATTTGGCGCGCTTGTCAGCTGAGACCGCTGCGCCCACTCCAGAATCGACGGGAGTTCGACACACTGAAGTCCGATGCGCGAATCGACGAAATGTAGCCGATCTTCGGCCCACTTTGGGAAAGCATGTCCTTCCGCCGTTTGCTTCAGCGCGCGGTCTAAAAGGCCGTGCGATGTCGGAATACGCGAACTTTCTCCGCTCAGACGCCACGCTGCCGTGACCAATTGGGCCAGCCTGTGAGTATGCGTCATGGCTAAGCTCCTCACACAAGTTCTGTACGTAAGTACATAGCGATACTAGAATCCTTTGTCAATCTCTGAGCGGAAATTGGAAATTCAAACAAGTGTATCATTACCGCCTCGTCAACACCTCGTCCAAGTTCAGGATCACGTTCGCGACGGCTGTGAGCGCGGCCAACTCGGCCGCGTTCATGCCGTCCGGCAGTGGGCCAAGGGGGTCGGTCGCGAATTTCTTGGCTTCGTCGGGGTTCGACTTGTAGTGTTCGAGCCGGGCGTCGAACAGTTCGCGGAGCACGGCCACTTCCTCGGGTTTCGCCGGTCGAATCAAAGCTCGCTGCAGTCCGAAGGCGATTTGACCGTCGATGGACGAGTTTGACGTTCGCATCAATCGAGCCAGGGCCTGGGCTGTTTCCACGAAGGCGGTGTCGTTCAGGGTCACGAGCGCCTGGAGGGGCGTGTTCGTGTTGATGCGGCGGACTGTGCAGATTTCTCGCGACGGTGCGTCGAGGGTTGTCGCCGCCGGGTAAGGGGCG
The DNA here is from genome assembly GCA_031363325.1 of Gemmataceae bacterium. GTDB lineage: Bacteria > Planctomycetota > Planctomycetia > Gemmatales > Gemmataceae > SIAJ01. Next base: position 6,024 of record JANLUE010000964.1, on the reverse strand, counting down.
GTTCGCTTGGCGAACGTGTACAAGCCCCGGCGATAGCGATCCTCGCCGGTGGCGGTCACCCATTTTTCGCCGCTGTAAGCACTTTTCCACAGGCCATCCGGTTGCGGCGGCATGACCGAGGGACCGAACATTTTCTTGCTGAGCAAGCCGGACACCGCCAGGGCCTGATCGCGGACCATTTCGGCCTCGAGCCGGAAGCGCGGGCCGCGCGACAACAGGCGATTGGCCGGGTCGCGCTTCAAACCGTCAGCCGTCGACGATGAGCGTTGGCGATACGTGGCCGACATCACGATCGCCTTGCAAAGCTTCTTCAGCGACCAGCCGCGCGCGCGATAGTCGACGGCCAGCCAGTCCAGGAGTTCCGGGTGGCTCGGCGGCTGGCCTTGCGAGCCGAAGTCTTCCTGCGTCTCGACGAGGCCTCGACCGAAGAACTGCGCCCAAACGCGATTGACGGCGACACGGGCCGTCAACGGGTTGTCCGGATGCATGAGCCAGTCGGCGAGGGCCAGTCGATTCTTCGGTGCGCTGTCGGGCATCGTGTGAAACGTGGCCGGCACGCCGGGTTCGACGGTCTCACCGGGGTCGAGGAAGTTGCCGCGCACGTGAACGCGATTCGGTCGACGACGCGTCGCGGGCAGCTCACGCAAGATCGGCGTCTCGGGGATCGGGATCGCGGCGATCGACTTGGCGATCGCTTCGACCCGGTCACGCTCCGGCTTCTTCGTCGGCGCGATCGACGCGTAGTAACCCCAGATATACCCCTGTTGCTCCGGCGTCCGCAGGTCGGGCAGGATGGCGAGCATCGCTTTCAATTCGGATGGCAGGTCGCCCGTGAGCGTTGGAGAATCGTCGCCGGTGAGGAACAAGCGGAATCGGCCGATGCTGAAGCCGGGGTAGGTAAATTCGAACTGATGGTCGAGTGTGACTTCGAGGTCGCCGCCCTCGGCCGGTGTGAACGATTCCGCCAGCTTGAAGCCCGCCCGGTGTATCTCTTGTTGTTTTGGCCCGACCGCCCAGCCGTGCTTGCGTGGGTCGGGGTTCTTGATGGCGTGTTCGATCGGGTAGTCGTTTTGCGCGTAACTCGCGAACGCCGAAGCGATCGGGAGTTCCTTGCCGTTCGCCTTCACCACGAATCGACTCAGGACGAAGTTGCCATCGTTCTCGGCCCGGCCAACTCCACCGCGCGGCAACGATTTGTCCGGGAGAACTTCGAGTCGAATCGCCGTGATCGGCTTCGATCCCGCGGGAATCGTAACCGTGTAGGTCTCGCGAGCCGGCTTGCGAGCCTCGATCAGAATTGATTTGTCGTCGAGTACCTTCCACTTGCTGCCACTCACGGCAATCACGTCCTTCGGCTTGATCGCGGTCCAGCCGGCCCGGGTGCGAACCTGTTCCTCCCATTTTGTCGAAGCCGTCTTGAACGCTTCGTCGTACGTGTACAGCGTCTGGTATGAGAGCTTGTAGTCCTCGTTCAATTTGGCTTGCAGCGCCGCTTGTTCGCGGGTCGGGGTCGGAACCTTGGGCCGTTCGTCGGGGGTATCGGCGTCCGCGGTCTGATTGAAGAACGCATAGGCCTGGTAGTATTCCTTGATGGAGAACGGGTCGTACTTATGGGTGTGACACTTGGCGCAACCCAGTGTTAGGCCCATCCACACCTGGAAGGTCGTATCGACGCGATCCTTGACGGCCGCGACTCGGAATTCTTCGTCGTCCGTTCCGCCTTCGTCGTTGTTCATCGTGTTGCGATGAAACGCGGTCGCAAGAATCTGATCCGGAGTCGGGTTCGGCAACAGATCGCCGGCGAGTTGCTCGCGCGTAAACTGATCGTAGGGCATGTCGCGATTCAGCGCTTCGATCACCCAATCGCGATAGCGCCAGATCGTTCGGCCCAGATCTTTCTCGTACCCCTTGGTGTCCGCGTAGCGAGCGAGGTCGAGCCACACGCGGGCCCAACGTTCGCCGAACGCGGGGGAACGAAGTAGCGCATCCACCAGCCTTTCATAAGCTTCCGGTGAATCCTCCGTCAAGAATTGCTTCGCCAGCTCAGCGTCCGGTGGAAGCCCCGTCAGGTCGAGCGACACGCGACGGACGAGTGCGTACTTGTCCGACGGCGGAGACGGCGCGAGGCCGGCCGCTTCGAGTTTGGCGAGCACGAATCGATCCAGGTCCGACTTCGCCCAGGTGGCGTCCTTCACGGTCGGCAACTCGGGGCGGACCGGCTTTTCGAACGCCCAGTGTCGGCCCCACTTCGCGCCCTCCTTGATCCAGCGTTGAATCAGCTCGATCTGATCGACCGAGAGCACCTTTCCGGTCTTCACCGGCGGCATCTGTTCGTCGGGCTCGTGCGTCGTTAGGCGTTGCACCACGGTCGACGCCTTCGGATCGCCCGGCACGATCGCTTTCCGCTCGCGCGCCGTCTCCTCCAGGTCGAGTCGAAGCTTGGCCTTGCGATTCTTCTCGTCCGGCCCGTGGCAGGCGAAACAATTCCTGGCGAGAATGGGCCGCACATCGCGAACGAAGTTCGCGGGCTTGTCGTCGGCGTGAACCCACGACGACATAAGCAAACAAAGTACGATCGTTAGCCGCGAGGCGCTAGCCGAGCGCGTCCGCCGCCAACCGGGAATGATCGACTCGTAATCCATAACTCAAGGATACGCCTCGGAGGAACCCCATGGCCGTGAAAGTCAGCGTCACCGTTTGCCTGATCCCCGAAGCGAAAGGGGGGCCGTTCGTCCTCTGGGACGATCTCGCCGCTTCGTTGCGGACGGCGGCGGAGCTCCCGTACGACGCGGTCGAATTGTTTCCGCCCGAACCAAACGCCCTCGATCCCAAAGACCTGGCGAAGCAACTGAAGTCGCACAACCTCGCGGTGTCAGCCGTCGGCAGTGGGGCGGGCTGGGTCCGGCACAAGCTCTCGCTCACGCACGCCGACCCGAGTCATCGGGCCCGGGCGATCGCGTTCATCAAGGACATGATCGACTTCGCGGCCGAGTTCGGGGCACCGGTCATCATCGGTTCGATGCAGGGTCGCTGGGGCGTGGGCGAGAGCGTCCCAAAAGATCAGGCGCTCGCTTATCTTGCGGTCGCGCTGGAAACACTTGGCGAACACGCTCAGTCGCGTGGGCCGGCACTGTTGTACGAACCGTTGAACCGGTACGAGACCAATCTGCTCAACACCGTCGCGGACACGGTTCAATTCTTGAAGACGTTGACCACGACGAACGTGAAAGTCCTGGCCGACTTGTTCCACATGAACATCGAGGAAGCGGACCTGGCGGCCGCGATCCGGGCCGGCGGCCAACACATCGGCCACGTCCACTTCGCCGACTCGAACCGCCGCCCCGCCGGCCTGGGCCACATGGACTATGCCCCGATCGTGGCGGCGTGCCGAGAGATTGACTTCGACGGCTACTTCGCGGCCGAAGCGTTCCCGTACCCGTCGCCCATCGAAGCGGCTCGGCAAACGGTGAAGCGGTTCCGCGAGTTGTTTGGTTGAACTTATGCCTGTGGTCACTCGACAGCACACTCGTCGACCAGGCAAAGTTCAACGACCAAGGGGGTGGCCGCACATCTTTCGCTTTGGGCGGCCTCGACCACGAGCTTCATTACCGGCTTAGCGATCCGAAACGCGGCCCGACCGGCCGCCATTGCGTTTCGGCAGAGCGCGTTGACCAGATCCTCATTCGCCGTCCAATCCCAGTGTCGCTTGTTCGCGAAAGCGCACTTGGTTCGACCGAGAGTCTGTTCAATTCGCCCATTCAAAGTGTGGAGTTCGTCGAGTGGGAACGCCACGACGATCACCTTGCCAAATGGGTCGTGACGGTTTCCAGTCAATCCCATGAGCACGCGACGCAAGTCGTTGTCGTCGGCAATTTGGTAGAAACTGAACGGCGATTTGTGTCGCCGGAGAAAGCCGTTCTCGACGGCGACCTTGATCCGCGAGCCCGGTTCATCATCCGGGTGCCCCCAATCCGCCTCGCTGTTCAAGACGCGCAAGAAGACAGGCGGTACGAGCCCGGAAAACTCGGCGAGCGTCGGTAAGGGCACGGCCACCTCTACACAAGGTCATCGCGAGTCGCGGCCGCAACGCGTCGAATCAGCGGATCCCGATCCTTGTTGGCCAGCCATTCGAGAAGCCGTCGAGCGGGCGGCGTGCCGAGTTCGCCCAGCCCATCGACGATCGCTTCGCGAATGCCGCGATTACCGGCGCCGAAGCAACTCAGCAGAAGATTGAGCCGATCAAACTCATTCGCGCTGGCCCGACTCGCGGCAACCAGCAAAATTCGCCAGGCATCATCGTTCGGGTGCGACTGCGGCGTGACTCCTCGAGCCCAACGCGCCGCGTCGTCGCCTTGGAACTGGCGCGCGTACTGCATCGCGAGTTCACCCGTTTGACTCAACACGTCGGTGGCAAAACCGATCGCCCCTTCGCCGCGTCGTCGAATGCTCCAGCGCAGCAGTTCCTTGACGTAGGGAATCGGATCGCGGGCGCGATTCAGCCAGTCGGCGACCGTTTCGCGAACGATGGCGAGGCCCGAACCGGGACATTCCAGCCCGGCTCGAAGCAGGGCGCGAAAGCCGTGCAATCGAGTCGCGACGTTCGGCAGGAATTCGTTTCGATCGAACTGAGGCCATTCGTCGATGTCGCGTGCTGATGGTTGCGCAATCGTTTTGGTCATGGCGTCACCTTCTGGCCGAACACGGTCCAGATCAACTCTTTGGCGTCCGTCTGGTCATTCAAGAACTGTTTGGCCGCTCGTTCCGCTTCCGCACTCGATTCTTTGGCTTTCGAAGTCCGGATGCGGCGAAAATAGCGGAGCGATGCTCCGATTGCGCCATCGTGATTCAAGTCGGCTTCAAGCATCAACTCGGCCCGCGCGCCCCGACGGTCGAAGAGACCCGCCCAACGGACCGCCGACAGGCCGGCTTCGCGATAATCGCTCGCGGAGCGATGGCCGACTTGGGGAAATGGGCCATCTCCCCATTCGGACGGAAGAGCGGCATAGAAGAACTCATTGACGACCGCGCGAACTGGTGTGTGTGGCAACAAGCAAATCACGCGGGCCAAATAGTCGCCACAATTTCGTTCGGGTCGATCGCTTTCCACGCTCAACGATTGGCCGTCGACTTGCCAATCGAGGTCGGCCGTCGAGAAAGCGACTTCCTGCGTCGCTTCCTCCGAGGCGGTCGTATCGGACTCCATTGCGAGGTCCTTGATCACCTCGGTATCGCGCAACCAACTGGGCGTGATGATATGGGGATTGAACGGTCCCAGTGATACGGACTTGAGGCCGGCAAGACGGATCACGTTCGAGCCTCGCTGAATCGCCGCCACATTTGGGCGAAACGAACTCGCCTCCCTCTATCGTATATCGTGCCGTGACCGCTGGTGGAATGGTTTGAAAATGATCGGCCGATTGGCCATGCGGAAACGCCAAAATGCCGCGTGCGCTCATCGCGTCCGCGGCATGAAGTTGTTCGCTCGGCGTTCAACCGGCTTCGGATTCCAGGACGACGGTCGCAGTCGGCGTGCCGTCGGCCGGAGTTCCGGTCGGGGCCAAGGCGACTAGGCAGATCGCGACGACCAGCGCCAACATGAGGGCGCACTCGACGGCGGTCACCCCTTCCTCGTCTCGGAGGAAGGCGACGAACGGGCGAGATAAGACGCGGCTCATGGATGCCTCGGCACAGGTGCGGGTCGGCCGTGGAAGTGGCCAACACGCAACCGTAGCACCGGTTTTGCCACGCGGAACGATTGGGTAAAGAAATCCGAGTGGGCGGGGCGGGTCACTCGAAACGCAACCGCCCCGCCATTTTGGCGGGGCGGAGCAATCGTCGCTCGATAAGTTCGCTAATTCCCGGTGAGGGTCACGGTCGCCGGGGCGTTCGACGACAGAACGCTCCCGTTCGACCCGATGGTCGAAATGACTCCGATGCAAATAGTGACGATCAAGGCCAACATGATCGCATATTCCACGGCGGTCGGCCCATCTTCCCGTTTGACGAACTGGATCGCGGCTCGGG
>JANLUE010000959.1:0-1652 GCA_031363325.1 Gemmataceae bacterium | reverse complement strand
GCACGAACGCTTCTTCAAGAAGGTCGGTATCACGGTCGCCACCGTCCGCGAGGAGCCGAAGGAGCTCCGGCGCGCGAGCGGCCGTTGGCCCGACTTCGCCATTGAACTGACGCGCTACTGTCATCGAATGGGATTAAATGACTTGCCGCCCCTCGGCGATTGCAAGGAAGCCGATCTGCCGCCCGAGGCCCGCGAGGCGATCGGCAAATTGAAGAACAAGCTTCAGAGTTCTCCGGAGGGTCGAACGCAATACGAGTCGCTCGCCAAACAACAGGGCAAGTGGCCGGAGTACCCGAAGCAACTCATGGACCTGTGCCGTAAGGCCGGCGTCCCTGTGACCGGCTGGACGTTGCCGGGCCCGCCGGCCGTCTGGGACAAATTGCGCTCGGGCAAGGCGAAGAGCAAATAATTGGCTTTCGTGCGGCATCGGGGGACCGCCGGGGGTGTCGCCGCGCTCAACGGGTTGAACGAAGCGATACCCCTGTTAATGGCTGTCCGCCCCCCGCGATGCAGTTGGATTCGGACTCGAACTCCAGGTTGACATTCCGACTCGAATTGATCATCCAGCCAGGACTGGCAGGTTCCGCAACTCGCGCGGCAGTGGGAAGCTCACGTGTTCCTCGCGAACCGTGCGCGTCTCGACGGTCGCGCCAAACTTCGTCCGCAGATGGTCGATCACTTCCTGAACGTTTTCTTCGGGTGCACTCGCCCCGGCGGTAACGAGCACCAGGTCGTCCGGCTGAAACCAATCGTCGCGAACTTCGCACACCGTATCGATCAGGTAGGCCGACTTGCCGCGTTGGCGAGCGATCTCCGCGAGTCGATTGCTGTTCGAACTATTCTGGCTCCCCAGCACGAGGACAACCCGCGCCGCGTCGGCGAGGTCTTTCACGGCCTCCTGGCGGTTCTGGGTCGCGTAGCAGATATCGGACTTCGTTGGCCCGGCAATCTGGGGATACTTCCGCCGCAAAGCCGCGATGATCCCCTCGGTCTCGTCGACGCTGAGCGTCGTCTGCGTGAGGTACGCGACCTTGGCGTCGGCCGGGAGCGTCAGGGACGCGACGTCCGCTTCGTCTTCGACGAGCAGAATCGAATGTGGTACTTCACCCATCGTGCCGATGACTTCATCGTGCCCTTCGTGGCCGATCAGAACAATCGTGTAGCCGTCGCGGGCATAGCGAATCGCTTCGGTGTGGACCTTGGTGACGAGCGGACACGTGGCGTCGATGGCCCGGAGGTTGCGGCCGGCCGACGCTTCGCGGACCGCCGGGGCCACGCCGTGCGCGCTGTAGAGGACCGTCCCACCGGGTGGCACTTCGTCAATCGAATCGACAAACACGACGCCCTTGCCCCGGAACCGTTCGACCACGGGTCGATTGTGGACGATTTCGTGATAGACGTAGAGCGGCGTTCCAAACGCCCGGAGGGCCGTCTCGAGCGCGTCGATCGCCATGTTCACGCCGGCACAGAAGCCGCGTGGGTTCGCCAGGATGACGTGCATCGTCAGGCCCTCCGTTACGGGTGGTGCGCCGGAATCGAAGTCTCGCGAACTCCGGCCTCGAAGCCATCGGCCGGGGCTAGCTGCTGGTCGCCGAAGCGGCTCATCGGAATCGCATCGCGATTCAATCTTGGTTTTTTGCTTCGGAGCCGCT
>JANLUE010000551.1:0-4897 GCA_031363325.1 Gemmataceae bacterium | reverse complement strand
GTCAAGCGCTGGAGAAGATTTCGGCGAATGTCCCAGCGCAGGTTTTCCGTCGCCAGCCAGTCCAGAGCGGTATCCTCGAAGCCGTTCAGGTTGCCGTGCCGATCGATGGCCTCGTTCCGCAGTTTCGCCCGACCGATCAGGCGTTGATCGAGGGCCATCGGCAAGTTGGGGGCGACGCCAACCACTTCCTTCTGATGGTCGAACCGCAAACCAAGTTGCAACTTCAGATAGTTGAGCGAGGCCTCCGGCGACTTGTCGAACGTCAGGAGGGCGTATCGAGTTTGAATTTCCGTGAGCCGGGGCGATTGCCGAAGGCGGTTGTACCAGGTCCGCGTGAGCGGCACGACCTTCTCGTACTGCTCGGTATTCAGGAGGTGCAGCGCGGTGAAGTAGTAGAAGTCCTCGGTGCCCGGAATGAGTTGCTTGAGCGCCTCGGTCCGTTCGCGGGCCAGAGCGAAGTCTTCGATGTACCCGACATCGCCGCCCCGCGAAGTGGGCGTGGCGACCAGGATCGCGGCGAGGGCCGTGACGATCGAAACTTGCAGGTAAATTCCAAACCGGCCCATGGGTGGCCCTCGTGTTCGGGAGAGTGGCGGCGAGTCTACGGTGAGAATTGTCCGTGGTGTCTACGTTTAAGACGAGGCGGGCGTGTAACAAGATTGCAACTCACCTTTCCCTCTTTGCTTCCTTGGAGACGGGGCAGAGGGAGAGATTTTCACTCGCCACGCTGGAACCGCACCCTTCACGGTACAAGTTGGAATCGCCCTGCACTGGTCACGCGAGATGTGTTTCACTTGGGGTGGCGAGGCTTGTGCGTTCGTAAATTCGAATGAAGTGATTGTAAGGCCGCAGCCTGCGCGAACTGAATTGAAGTGCAAATCTACGCTTCACCTTGGCGGGCGAAGCCAGTGCGTACCGCTAACACCCCAAAGAGTGTGGCGACCGAATCGAATCCGGTCGCCCTGCGGCATCATCGGCAACCGCCGACGAACAGGAAGGCGATCAGGATGATCGGCAACGGCAAGCCGAGCAGAGCGGCGATCAGGCCCCACTTCACGGTGGCGGGTCGGGCGGGTTCTCGATTGTGCATTGCAACTCCCGTTTAGGTGCTCGCGGCCGCAGGCCGCGTTTGGTTTTTAATTCCAACGCACCAGGAATTGCAATCGACGTGCCAGAGGCTCACTTCAAGATCTTCGCCGCTCGTTGGCGAACAGTTTCGTCCGTATTTCCAAGCAATTTCTTTCGTTGCTCGGCCGAGAGCCAATCGGGCTTCGCGGTTCCCGACGCGAGCGCATCGAGCAACTGATTGCAGCGCCCGGTCGTGCGCAACAGTCCGTCGAGCGCCAGCAGTCGATTCTCGCTCGTGAAGTTCGCGAGGCCCGCGACCAGCAGCTCCGACGCCTTCGGCGAATCGACATCGACCAGCCCGCTGACCGCGCCCATCTGGAGTTCGGCATTCTTGTCTTTGAGATACTTCATCAAGATCGGCTCCGCATTCGACCAATCGGCGAGCGCGACCATTCGCAAAGCATCGTAGCGCGTGCCGGCCGGAACCTTCGCGTCGTCGGCCATCGCGAGCGACTTCGCAATCGACGCGTTCCAGGCGCGATGGAGCACGCGGTCCTCGGCCCTGGCCTCCGCGAGTCGCGCGCCTGGCCACACGCCGGTCTGACTGATGCCATTGATTAATCCACCGCCGATCACAACCGCCTGCCAGTCGCGCAACACCCCGTCGTCCGGAAGGGAAACGCGCAGGATCGCTTCGAGTTCGGCGAGATCGTTTCGCTTGCCGGCCGCGATCGCGACTCGCCAGATCCACGGAATGCGCCGATACTCTTCCTTCGCGTCGGGAATGTCTTTGGCCATCGCCGCGATCAGCGCGGCCGACTGTTTTGAGTTGTTCGCGATCAGACGATTGCGGCGTTCGGCCGGCTGCGAGTCGTCGAGGATCAACCTCGCGATCGCGATCGGATCGGTCGGGTCTTTGGCAATTTTTTCGGTTCCCGGAACCTGACCCGGCGGCATTAAGTAGACGGTTCGCAAGTCGATGAGGGCGGACTTCAACGGCCCCGCCGGTCGTACGACGATTCGCCCGTCGCCTGCCGGCACCTGCACGATGCCGACACGGACCGTGCGATACTGTCTCCACGCGCCGGTGCTTTCGACCTTCCACCGCAGGTCCGGCTGGAGGCCATCGATCGCCAGTTCGTTGCCGGCGGAACTCGGGTCGCATGCGTAGTCGAGGAACACGTCGAACGTGCCGGCCCGATCGAGTGTGAATCGCCATTCAGCCCGGTCGTTCAAGCCGTGCCACATGCCGACATTCTTGAACTCGCTCTCGAACTCGATGCCCTCGCCGTAGATCTCGGCGCTCGCCGCCTTCATGGTCACACGGCCATCGACGAGCGTTGCAATGGCCGGCACGTTGCCCGCGAAGGCTTTCGGCGGCAGTCGATTGGCGGTCAGGAACGCGAGCAGGTCGGCCATCGCGGGCCTGGGCACGTCCTTCTCGATCCCCTCAGGCATCAGCGATTTGCCGGACGCCCGGAGATCGTCGATGTCGGTTCGCAGGAGCGCTTCCTCCTTGCCCTGTTGGCCACGCAAGATCACGGACGTCGCGGTCTCGGCAGCGAGCAGTCCGATCACGGTTCGGCCATTGTTCGTGGTCGCCTTGTACTCGACGTAGCGCGAATCGAGGTTGCGGTTCGGGTCGAGAATTTCCTGGAGCAAATAGGCCGGCGTGCGATTGGCGAGCGCCGCCAGGTCCGGCCCGACCGGCGAACCAACTTCGCCGAGCTTGTGGCACGCGGCACAGACCTTGGCGAACACCGCCCGGCCACGTTCCTTGTCCCCGTTGGCCGTCACGTCGGCATAGAGCTTGAGCACCTTGGCCCGATCCACGTCGGCCGCCCCATCGAAGACCTTGGCCGCCCGCGAACGGATCGACGCATCGGCATGCGTGAGGAGAACCTGTCGGCGAGCCGCGTCGATATCCGAGGGGGCGAGGGCCTTTGCTTCGAAGAGATCAAGGACGCGACTCGGTCCGTTTCGACGAGCGAGAAACAAATCGAGGACTTGCGAACGGGTGGTCGGCGAATAACTCTTCCAGGCCGCGAGCACGAGCGAATCGCCCGCACTGGCCGGTCGATTGATCAAGTGCGCCACCGTCGCGGCGCGAACGTTCGGACTGGTTCCCGGCGCGAGCACTTCCTGAAGGACTGCGCGATCGTCCGGCTCCAGGTCGCCGCGAATTCCGAGCACGCGAACGGCCGTGATCCGCTCGGACTCCAACGCCTTTGGGTCACGAACCACGTTACGCGCCGCCGCCGCCATGCGTTTGAGTCGCTGCTCCAAATCAGCGGACTTTATGAGGCTCGGCGGGCGATCGGATGGATTGAACTGCTCGGCGATGATGGCAAACTGCCACTCCCGGTAATGCCCGTCTTTTGGTTCTGTCGCCGCGCGAACGAGGAGTACATTCGCATCTTCGCCGATCAGGGCTCTATTCAAACGAACGACGATCTCGACAAGCTTTGACGGAGGTTCCGCGTCCTTCGACCCGAACACGGTGCGCCCGAACTCCGCCAGGTTCTTCTTGTTCAGACTGCTCACGACGGCCGCCGTGAGCCGGGGATCGTCGGGGTACTTTAGTGCCAGCTCACCGAGCGCCTTGGCGGCCCGTGGGTCGTCCCAGGCCCCGAGGGAATAGGCTGTCTGCAATCGGACCTGGGCGTCGGTGTCGCTCGCACGTTCCGCAATGGCCGGGCCGATCAGCGCGTCCCTGGCGACGATCTCTTCCGCCCGCCGGACGGCCACGCGGCGAACGCCGGCATGTGCGTCCCCCATCGCCGCCCGCACCGCGGCCCGGGTGCCCGGCGCGGTCAGGTCCAGGCCGGCCACAAACTGCGCGCGAAATTCGGGACGCTTCTCCGGAACCAGCATCTTCTCCGGCGACTCGCCGGCCCAGTGCCGCCCCGTGCCGCCGTCCTTCCAGCGCAGCATTTGCGCCGCCATGTCGCGATGCCAACCGTTTTGGCTACCCATCACAGTGAACAGGGCGAAGTCATTGAAGTTGGCCATCTTCAACCAGGGTCGCAAACGCTGATCCGTCGGTCGCACCCGATAAATCCGCCCCATGCCCTGACCCGCGCGCAGGTCGAGCTTCGCCAAGTCTTGCGGCGGGATCCAGCGGGGGTGTTCGATCACATGGCGATACATGTCGACGATCCACAAGGCACCGTCCGGGCCCGTGATCGCTTGCACGGGGCGGAACCAGCCGTCGGTCGAGGCAAGGAACTCGCTTTCTTTCTCGTCGTCGGCCCGACGACCAACGAACGTCGTGCCCTTCGGCTCCAGCACCTGCCGATGCACCAACAAGTTGACCGGCTCGCAGACGAACGCGTTGCCGCGATAGCCAGGGCCTAACAATTCATCCCGGTAGATCGTGAGCCCGCAGGCGGCCGTCACGGTGTTCGGCGGGCCGGACAGTTGGAAGCGCTGCTGATCGGTCTTCAATGGGTACAGTCGATTGGAGGTCGGTCCGGTCGGAACGAACACCGCCCCGTCCGGCGCGGGCACGTGCGGGTTCCGGCGCAAGTATTGATCGTCGAGCGCATAATGGCGAATCAACGTACTGTTATCACAGCCGAACCAGTTGCCCCAATCGTCGCGAACGCGGCCCTGTTGCGTGCGCCCGGATACGGGCTCAAGCTCACCCGTGTCGGGCTTGATGCGGAAGTCGCGGTCGCCGAGCCGATATTCCTTGCCGTTGAGACTTCGAATCGTGCCGCCGAACAGGCCACACGAACCGTACACCCAGCCATCGAGTCCGTACACGAGGCTATTGACGCGACCCTGATAGTTGTTCGTGCCGAATCCCGTGAAGAGCGTCTTCACG
>JANLUE010000921.1:0-7688 GCA_031363325.1 Gemmataceae bacterium | reverse complement strand
CGACTTTGTGCCGCGACCGCCGACCCTGGTCGCGGCAGATATACCGAAACCGGCGTTCTCCTCCCCTGGACGCGTCGGACTCCTTCCTCCCACCCATCCCGGTCCCCGCCGGGATGGGTTTTTTCGTGGAACCGGCGGCTCGCGGCACAATCTGCCCAAATTTCGCAAACTGCCCAAGAACACATCTCCGCTCGCTAAGATATTCCTTTGGTTCCGACTTCGCGGACGAGGGTCCGGCACCTAAGATGCGTGGATCGCGTCGGTCGGTCAGGAGGAAAGTTTGCGGCCCAGGGTCGGGCCAAACGACACCTTGAGGCGGCATCATGCGCGGACGGTCGATTCCCCTAACGCGGCCTCGTCGTTTGATCGGCGACCTGCTCTACTTCGCGGCCGGCGTGCCGAGCGCGCCCGTTCAACGCCGCATGAACTTGCTTCATTTACTCGAAGCGCGGAACTGCAATCCGGATAAGCCGTCCTGGACGGCGATCTTCACGAAGGCCTACGCGTTTGTGGCGGCCGAGTTCCCGGAACTCCGGCGCGCCTATATCAAGCTGCCGCACCCCCGGCTGTACGAATACCCGGCGAGCATCGCGAGCGTGGCCTTCGAACGCGACTTCGATGGCGAGAAGGCGATCCTCGTCGGCCGAGTCAAGGATCCGGGCAATCTGTCGCTCGAAGAAATGTCGCAACGGTTCAAGGTCTTCGCCGAAGCGCCGCTCAATGAGATGAAGGATTTCCGCCGTGCTCTGCGAATGTGTCGCCTGCCGCGATTCATTCGTCGCGCCGTCTGGTGGTTCCTGCTCAACAGCGGTCGGCGGCGCGGTTCGTACTTCGGCACGTTTGCCGTTCGTCCCGCCTCGGGGGCCGAGGCCCTGCATCCGGCTTCGCCGCTCACCACTCTCTTGACCTACGGCCCCGTGGATTCGGAGGGGCAAGTGGATGTGCGCGTCGTCTACGACCAGCGCGTTCTGGACGAAGCGACGATCGCCAAGGTTCTGAACCGACTCGAAGATTTCCTCAACGGCCCCATCTCGGACGAATTGCGTCAACGCGGTGTGCCCCGACTGCGGCTCGTGGCGTGAAGCGGGGCGGAGTGGTCGCAACTTCCGTACACTATCCTGCGCACGGTCCCTCGCACTCCGAGCCTCTCACATGCGTATATTCGCAGTCTTTCTGGTCGTCGCCGCACCGGTCTCGGCGGCCGACGACTATCCCCTCGGGCCCGATTCACAGCGCAAGCCGGGCGTTCCGGTCGGCCGGGTCACGACGCACAAGTGGACCAGCAAAGTCTTCGCGGACACCGTGCGCGATTATTGGGTCTATGTACCCGCCCAGTACGATGGCCGCACGCCGGCGTGCGTGATGATCTTTCAAGATGGTGGGGGCTACGCCAAAGAGGACGGCCAGTACCGCGTGCCCGTCGTTTTCGACAACCTGATCCACCGCAAGGAAGTGCCAGTCACGATCGGCGTCTTCATCAACCCCGGGGTTGTGCCGGCCACATCGGGAAAAGGCCCGGGGCGTTCCAATCGGAGCTTCGAGTACGACAGCCTCTCGCCGCAATACGCCGAGTTCCTCGAGAAGGAGATTCTGCCCGAGGTGGGCAAGGACTACAAGTTGCGCCAGGACGCGGCCGGCCGGGGGATCGGCGGCATCAGCTCCGGCGGAATTTGTGCCTTCGTGGCCGCGTGGGAACGACCGGACCTGTTCAGCAAAGTGCTGAGCCACGTGGGTAGTTTCACGAACATTCGCGGCGGCGATGTCCTTCCCGGCAAGATTCGCAAGACCGAACGCAAGCCGATTCGACTCTGGCTTCAGGATGGGTCGAACGATCTGGAAAATGAACACGGCTCGTGGCCGCTCGGCAACCTGCAGATGGCCGCCTCGCTGAAGTACAAGAAGTACGACTTCCGCTTCGAATTCGGCGACGGCGGCCACAACGGCAAGCAAGGCGGGGCCACAATGCCCGAAGCGCTCAAGTGGCTATGGCGCGATACGCCGGGGGCGAAGTGAGTTCGCCCCCTTCCCGAATCGCCTGGCTCAATCGTCCTTCGACTTCAGGGTGATGCGGAAGCCCTTGTAGAACTTGTCGGCGTCGGCCGGGATCGTCTTGCCCTTCTCGGCCGCCACGATCTGCTGCAATAGCCGATCCCCCACGACCACGACGCGTTGACGGTATTCGATTTCGATTTTGTTCCGCGTCTCCGTGCGGCGAAACTCGACGCCGGGGTAGCCATCCACCTTCACCTCCGTCACGTCGGTCGCTCCTTTGGAATTGGCGACCACGGCATCGAGGACGGTCTTGGGGTCGGCCGCCAGTTGCGGGAAGGCCGTCAGGGCAACGATGTAGGTCGTCCCCGATTTCTCGGTGGCGATCCACTGCGTGGTCGTTTCGCCGTTGCCGCCCTTCCGGGACGGCTGTTCCTTCGGTGCGACCGGGAATCGGGCGGCGAACACTCCGCCCTTCTCCTTGACCTCGACCCAATCGCCGGCCGCGGGCAACCAGCGCACGTTCTCCACGATCTTGGCGGTCGGATCGCGTTGCTCGGCCGACACGTCTTCGCGAATATCGCCGGACATGTCCACGACGAGGCGACCCGTCTGTTTGCCGACAGTCCACTTCGCCTCACCTTTCAAGCTGGCCTTGAACCGGGCGACGGACTCCACGCTACTGCCATCGATGACCAGTTCGAGCGTGCCCTTCATCGTGTACGGAGCGGGCGGATCGAAAGTCGCGTCCAGCCCTTTCGAAAGACCGATTACGACCCATCGAATGTCAATTTCGAACGTGCCGATTGGATGGCCGCCGCGGTTCTCGACCTTGAGGAGTTTGGCGGTGATCGTCGACTTGGCGAGGTCGGCCTTCATGCCGCTCATCGCCGCGACGACCGGCTTCGGGTCGAGCTGCCACGAATCGCCGACGGCGACCGGCTTGTCGCGCGTCAATTGCTTCAGGATCGCTTCCTCCTCGGACGGATCGTTCGCCTTCTCGACCAACGTCTCGGCGTCCTTCGGGTCGAGGTCCGGACCGGCCAGTCCAACTCGCGTTTTTCCGTCCTTCTGGACCTCGTATCGCAACGGCCGACCCTGGTGGGTCAGTTCGCGTTTCCTGCCGTTCTCGGATTCGATCGCCTTGTCGTAGATGCGCGTGAAGACGGTCGGCACGCCCGCGGCGTTGGCCGCGACGATCGTCGTGCGGTCAGTCGTTTCCTTGCCCTCTCGGCGCGTCTCGTTGAGGAGTTTGCCGTCGTTGTCGAAAACCTTCATGAACCCCGTGTCTTTCGACACGTTGACCCGCTTGACGGTTTGGCCGACCGCCGGGTGAAGCTTGAGTTTGATCGTGTAGGTTTCGTTGGCCAAGCCGAACGGGGCGGCGAGCAACGCGCCGGCGACGGCCAGAAGTGTGCGATTCATTTTTGGGGGCCCGGAGGGTACAGGCGGGGATTCCGGAACTGTACCACATCGATCGGCGACAAGCCATCGGGCGATTGTCGTTCGTCCGGATTGGAGGCTTGCCCCGTGTAAGCCTCCAATCTTCGCGGCGATCAGAAATCGCTGCCGTTCACTTCCCCGCCCGACCGCGTCGCGAGGGCTCGCCACGTGCCGATCGACACGGTGTTCGACACCGACCGAACCGAGCCGTCCATCAACAACACGTTGACGCTGCCAGGATGGTAGCTTCGCGAAGTGACGGCGGCGTAGGTAAAGCGGCCGTTCGCGTTGCCTTCGCCGGCCGAGATGAAGTCGACATCGTATTCGATGCCGCTCATCGAATGGAGGACGCGTGTGTTCGGCGGGAACAGGGCGGTGAAGCCCGTCTCGTGAACCTTGGCATCGACCCATTCGGCGTGCCCGGAATCGGGCCGCAGGTTGCCGCCGAATGCCAACACTTCGGCCGGCGAGCCGGGGAGGGGTGCGTTCGCGAAGTTCGGCGTGCCTGCGTCGCGTAGGCCGGTCGTGTAGGCCTTCACCTCGGCGATGCCGATCGTATTGCTCATTCCGTCGGTGAAGTCGGCGGCGCGGAAGCCGACGTTCGGGCTGAACGCGCCATCGCCGCCCTGAAAGTTCGTCGGGTCGAACACGAGCCAGCGACCCTGGTTGACGGCATAGTTGATGATCCAGTGCGCGGGCACGCCGGCCGCGTTGTTCTTGCCGCGATCCTTCGGCTCGCTCGGGCACACGTAGGTCGCGATTCGGCTCGACGCCAGGTTCGGCTGCGCGCTGTACGGCACGTTGAAGTCGATCTTGCGGTACAGGTTTTCCTGCTCGATGAACGGCAGCAGTCGGGCCATCGCGGACCAGGTGTTCTTGAACCCGCCCGACTGGTAAAGGCCGTTCGGCGGCAGCGCTCCGAGCGTGTCCATGTGGTTATGGGCAGCCAGGCCGATCTGCTTCAGGTTGTTGGAGCACTTGATGCGATTGGCCGCCTCGCGGACCTTCTGGACCGCTGGCAGCAGAAGCCCGATCAAGATCGCGATGATCGCAATTACGACCAAAAGCTCGATCAGGGTAAACGCACGGCGACGGTTCATGGATCGACTCCGAATTGAAGATCGGGAGCCGCGTTGCGAACGGGTCGGACCCGGCTAGCGGAGCAGGCTCGAATTTGCTGAGATGCCGTCTCAGTCTTAAGAGAACAATATTTGTTCCGTATCGGGCGGCAAGAGGTGGCACAGGTTTTCACGTGGCACAGGTTTCCAACCTGTGTCGCACAGCTAAAAGCCTGTGCCACGACAGGTTTCCAACATATCCGAAACATTCTTGCGTTGGAGCCGCTCTCTGCGGTTCCCCACAGGTTGGAAACCTGTGTGCCACAAGTCACGTGGCACAGGTTTTCAACCTGTGTCGCACATGCGGTTCCCCACAGGTTGGAAACCTGTGCCACTCGCATCGCTTCTGTTGACACTTCGTCTCAATAGCGATAGTCTGGCATGGCCGAGGTGTTCCATGGCCGACGAAACCAAAAACGACGAGCCGGTGCCGGACGAGTCGAAAGACTTACCGGAAATCGACGTGGCGGCGTGGTTCAAGGAACGGCGTGAGATCGTACTCGTGCTCGAAGGCGTGCGGTATCGGCTTCGCTGGACGCAACGCAATCGCTTGTTGCTGCAGAAGTGAACTACTTCTTCCCGAGTCGCCGTTTGGCGGCGAAGAACTCCGATAGAAGGAACGCACACCGGTCGGCCAACACGCCGCCGATCACCTGGGCTCGATGGTTGAGCCGGGGGTCGTTCGTGATTTGGAAAAGCGTGTCGCAGGCACCGGCTTTGGTGTCGATCGCCCCGTAAACGACGAACGGCACGCGGGCCTGGACGATCGCGCCGGCACACATCGGGCACGGCTCCAGGGTCACATACAGAACGCAATTCTCCAATCGCCAAGATTGCAGCGCGGTCGCGGCTTGAGTCAATGCGATCATCTCGGCGTGGGCCGTCGGGTCCTTGAGTTGCTCGCGTTGATTGTGGGCCTGGGCGATGACGCCTTGCTCGAGCGAGACGATCACGGCCCCGACGGGAACCTCGTCCTCGTCTCCAGCCAGAGCGGCTTCCTCGAGCGCCATTTCCATGTGGTGGAGATGGAAGGGATGGCGCGGATCGGTCAGTGCCAGATCGAACACCGAGTTGGTCTCCGGAGGACGCATTCGTTCGGCGATTCGCGACGGCCAATCACAACTGCCCCAGACGCTGCTTCTTGTCGTACTCGCGCAGCGAGCCGATCAGGTTCGCCATTTCGCCCATGATGACCGAATCGAGCGAGTGCAGCGTCAGATTGATGCGGTGATCGGTGACGCGGTTTTGCGGAAAGTTGTAGGTTCGAATGCGATCGTTGCGGCCGCCGGAGCCGATCTGGCCCTTGCGGGCTTCGGCCCGTTGGCGGTGCTGTTTCTCGGTCGTCGCTTCGTAAATGCGGCTGCGCAGCACGCGCATCGCCTGTTCTTTATTTTTGTGCTGGCTACGGCCGTCCTGGCACTTCACTTCGATTTCGTCCGGCGTGCCCTTCTTGTACCAAAGGCGAATGGCGCTTTCCGTTTTGTTGACGTGCTGGCCACCCGCTCCACCGGCCCGCATCGTTTCGACCTCCAGGTCGGCGGGGTTAATCTCGACTTGAACTTCGTCCGGCTCCGGCAAGACGGCCACAGTCGCGGCCGACGTGTGAATGCGACCCTGCGTCTCCGTCTTCGGCACGCGTTGCACCCGGTGCCCGCCCGATTCATAGCGCAATTGTTGAAACACACCATCGCCCGAGACGCCGAACACGACTTCCTTGAACCCGCCCGCTTCGCCGGGGCTGAAGTCGATCCCTTCGACCGACCAGCCCTGAGTTCGGGCATAGCGCGTGTACATTTCGTACAGATCGCCCGCGAACAACGCGGCCTCGTCCCCACCCGTGCCGGCGCGAATTTCGACGATCAGACTCGGGAAGTCTTCGCCGGGGTCGACGAGCAAACTGTCCTCGACGCGGGCCTGAAGCTCCGAGAGCTTGACCTTTAGGCCGTCGATCTCTTCCTGAGCGTAGGCTCGCATCTCGGGATCGGACTCGGCCGCGAGCAACGCCTCCGATTCCTTGATCGTGGCCCCGATTCGTTCGAACTCGAAGTAGGGTTTGACGAGCTTGCCGAGGGACGCGTGTTCCTTGGCGAGCGCGCCGTACTTGGCCGGGTCCGTGACCACGGTCTGATCGACGAGCAGGCGCTCGAGTTCGCGATAGCGGTCCACCTTTGGGACGAGCGACGGCCACATGATTCGGACGATCCTCCGGGCAAACTCGTATTGTAGTGGAGGCCGTGTGGTCGGCCCGGCAGTTGCATGAAGCGTCTCGCCCCACCGCCCACCAATGGAGTCTGGCCTTGGATTGGCTTCGCGATCCCGTCTCGTCCACTTCGCACTTCACAACCGCCCTCGGCGGACTGGTCGTCGCCCTCTTCCTTTATCGCCTGACCCAAGGCGACCCGGTTCGGCGCGTTTATGCCCTCCTATTCGCGGGATGTACTGTCATCCTGTATTCGGCCAGCGGCCTGTACCACGCCCTTCGACTGCCGCCGGAAGACTTACGCTTGTTTCAAAAAATCGACATGAGCGCCGTCTACTTGATGATCGCCGGCAGCGCGACGGCCATTGCCGGACTGCTCCTCCGCGGCTGGTTCCGCAACGCGATCATCGCTGGACAATGGCTGTTCGCGGCCGTCGGGATCGCCGTGCTCTGGCTGGCACCGAAGCCGGTCCACCCCGTAATGGTCGGTTTGTATTTGGCCATGGGCTGGCTCGGCGCGGCCGGCATGTGGCACTATTGGAAAGCGACTGGTTGGGGCGGACTCAGTTGGGCCATGGGCGGTTCGGCGTTCTACACGCTGGGCGCGATCATCGAACTGGCCAACTGGCCGACGTTGATCCCCGGCGTCCTCGCTTCCCACGAAATCCTGCACTTCTGCGATATGGCCGGCACCGCGTGCCACGTGGCCTTCATTGTGAAATACGCGCTGCCCTATCGGCCGAAGCTGCGGAACCCGATGCAGATGGCGTCTTCGCTCCGGCCGGCCACGGACGCGGTTGGCTAGCAATCGTCAGTTGACAGTGCCATCCCCTCAACGACCAGGCGAGCCGGTGGGCGTTAGCCCACCGGGTGAACCCCGATCGACAAAGCGCTTAACCATGACTCGCGCCGGAAACCAATTTGTGTCGTTCGGGGTG
>JANLUE010000920.1:0-12346 GCA_031363325.1 Gemmataceae bacterium | reverse complement strand
CTCGCAGCTAGCCCCGGCCGATGGCTTCGAGGCCGGGGCTGGCAACCTACCGTATCTCCGCGAACTCCAAATGATCCCGCCGACCGCGATACCAGTCCGTCGAGGTCCGAGCGATGGGGAGCTCCGACGCCTCGGCCTGATAGGGACGGAACTCACCGGCTTCATACAGGAACACCGCTTCGCTGTCCGGGTCGAGTGTGGCGACCTGGATCCATTGCAATTTCACGAGTTGGCCGAGCGTCGGGTTGCGTTCGAGGATCGCGACCAAGTCGGCGGGCGGGACCTCAATGATGAACAGCAGCCGCATTGGTTCGTGAATCTCGACCATCTGCCAGGGAAGGCCGGTGCGGAGATCGCTCGCAGCACCGTCCATCACGCCGAGGAGCGAGGTGATGTTGTGCGGCAACTTGGTGCCGCACCCGTAGCCCGTCGGGTCGACGTGCGAGAAGTAATATTCGAGGCTGATGCCGGAGCAGACCGGAAAGACCGCGCCGAGGATGCGCGTCAGAGTCGCCCGGCCGGCGTCGTCCTTCGTCGGGTCGTACGAGACGAGGAACGCCCGGCGATCGAGGTAGAGGCCCCGCGTTCGCGAGCGTCGGCCGACGATGCACGAGGCGTTGGTCGCATGCCCCCACTCGGGTCGCACCTGGGCGAGGTCCTCGGCGCGATTGTCCATATGCCGGCGGGCGCCGGCATAATCCAAGCTCAACGGGGCGGACTCGAAGCGGCGACAACGCTCGTGGGCGTTGCCACCGAGGGCCGCTTCCACGTCCCTTTGCACGCGAAGGAACTCGGCGGCGTGCGATTCCGGCACGCGATCCACGTCGAAGAACTTGACGTTCTCGTTGCAGGTGTTGTGCAAACCGCCGACGAAAATCGTCTCGGCGGGAATGGCAATGCCTCGCCCAGTCAGGTTGGTACGCACCCGGGGGTCGTTCAGCATCTGTGCGGCCGCCCGGGCGTTCGGCCCGCCGACCGATCCGCCACAGGCCCCGCAGTCGTGGGCCGATTCGTGCGGGTTGTTCATGCTGTGCGAACCGTGGCCGATGACCAACACGAGCCGGGCGAAGTTGTTCGTGAGCCCGATGTCGCGGAGCAAGCGTTCGGCGATGTCCGACATCTCGGCCAACGAATAGCCAACGCTTTCGCCCGTCGAGCCCGGTTCGGCCGCGCTTCGTTCGAGTGCGAGCCGGGCTTTGCCGGCCGGTTGCACGAGCTTCGCCATCCGTTTGCGAAACCTGGCGGCCCGCCCCGGCGCGAGGACGCGAGCCACGAGGGGTATCGCGGCGAACACACCGAACGCGGCGGTGAGCAACGCCCCGGGGGCGAACGTTCGCGTGGCGGCGTGCGTGCGATGGGCGAGGCTGCCAAACATTCGCCGCGCCCGCCGCTTGCGTTGGTTCTCATCGGCGTGACCGATGTCCGTGCGTTCCTCGACCCAGTGCTTGGGCCGAACGACGACCGGACAGAGGGGGACGAAATGCGCCTCGGCCGCGCCGCGATAGTACATCGCGATGGAAAAGAACCCGGCCGCGCCAAACGTCTCGCCATCCGGGGCGGCTTCTTCGAGATGTCGGCGGAACGATTCCTCGCGTTCGTCGATGCACGTGATCGCCTGGAAACGCGGCCGATACGATTCGACTTTCTTGGGCCGGTACAGGGCGAGCGCGTCGAGCGAGTGATTGCGGAAGCGGCGTTCGTAGGCGCGATGGAAGATTCGCCGACGTTGCACGTCGTCGAACGATTCGATCTCGGCGAGCAGCTTCGACCAGTCGTCGGGGGAACGTCGCGCCAGTTCGTCCGGAGTCCAGCCGAGAACCTGAGCGAGTTGGAACACGGGATACGCGCGTTCTTCGACCGTCGGCGCTTTGGCATCGGGCACGCTGGCGCGGGCGGCCTCGCGAACGCCCGAAAGCGGCCCCGAATAGCCGAGCGCCTCCTGCGCGACGCACGCGATCGAGAATCGTTCGAGCACGAGTCGGATCGCCACGAAATCCGCGAGGCAGCCGCTCGGAACGCCGATCGCGACCCGGTCGGCCCGTTCCTCAATGTGGTGAATCATCCCGCCCCAGCCGCGC
The DNA here is from genome assembly GCA_031363325.1 of Gemmataceae bacterium. Lineage (GTDB taxonomy): Bacteria > Planctomycetota > Planctomycetia > Gemmatales > Gemmataceae > SIAJ01. Next base: position 10,268 of record JANLUE010000920.1, on the reverse strand, counting down.
AGAGCGAGCATTGTCGCCTGGAGATAGGCATCCCATTCCGATTCGGGAACGCCGAGCGCGTCGAACGATTCGCGGATCGATTCGAGGGGGCCAACTTGGCGATCGTCGAGTCGCGCCAGTTCGGCGGCGAGCCCGCGAAAGCGGCGATCGGGCGGCCCGCCGCCGAGTCGATAGAGCCGACAGAACGACGCGAAGTACCCCCCGGCTCGATCCGGCAACGGCCAGTGGCCAAGTCCCTGATCGAGAAAGGCGGCGCTGTAGCGAATCAGGACATCGTGGACCGGCAGATCGGAATCGACGCCGGTCGCCGGGAGAAGAAAGTCGCGGTGTCGAATGAGTGGTTCGTTCGTCGCTTCGAGCATGGGGATTTGGGCGAGGCCGGCCCGACAGGCGGCCCAAAGGGACCGGACCGCGAAGGCCTCCCAGGTCGCTTCCGTCCAGTGTTCGAGATCGCGTTCGCCGAATTCGACGAGCAACCGGCCAACCCAGGATGGCAACCCGGCGCCGGCCCGAAGTTCGCGCATCACCCACTTCCGCGTCTCGCCGATCAACCGGGTTCGCGGCGCGGCTGGCAGCGCCGTTCGCAACGCTCCCGCCTCGGCGATGAGCCATTGAATTTCGTGCGCTGGCCCCATTCGCAGCGGATGTTCGAGCATCGCCAGGCGTAGGTCGAATCGCTTCGCCAGACTGGCAATTGACTCGTCGCCGAGCGACCCAAGATCGGCCCGGAGCTCCGCTCGTACATCGGCGAAGCGAATCCGCCCACGACTGAGTTCGACGCGAAACCGTTGCTCGCTCAGGTATGGCTGACAATTGAAGCGAGCGCCGCCCGCCTGAACGGCCACGTCAAAAGGCTCGGCCTCGAAGGCATGTAACGTGTTGTGGTGGATGAAGACCGTGATCGGCCCCTGGGCCGGCAGCAAGTGCGACGCGTGGTCAATCGCACGCTCGATGGCCTGCAGGGTCGGGTCGAGTGGCAACGCTGCCGGGTTTTCCGGGTTCAAGTGGCCGAATCTCAAGGGGCGCGTGGCGGGCAAATAGTTTGGGTGGCACGCATTGTTATACGGGCTGCGAGTGCGGTCACCGGGACGGTTAGGCAAGCCGGTCCGGTCGAGCCAACGAAGCGCGACATATACTTCGAGATGGCCAACGTCAATCGCCAAATCGGCTTTTCATTCGCCGTGCGACACGCCAGATTTCAGCTGAGTCGAAGTTTGCTCTCCTGACCGATCTCTTGCCTTCGTCAGCTGTTGCGAATTGCTATCAGCTGGCGTTGACCGTGCCGTTCGTGCCAGATGTCCGGGTCGCAATTTTTCGACCTCCCAATCGCTCCCGTCGGCACGACCGCACGGGTCGATGCAAATCTTTAGCGGTTATTCAGGTTAGGACGATTGCGACCCCTGTGCGGGGAGCGTCAGCTGATCCGCGTGGGGAGACCTTCCGACCGACTTCTTCACACCACTCGTCCCGAAATTGTTTGAAGCGGAGGACCGAGAAGGTGAAGATGCCGAGGGGGCATGGGCTGCGCAGGTCGTCCGGGGGATCGAATGAACGCCATCGCCGAGCAACTGACGGTTTCGCAACAGCTCATTCTCGCGGCCGAGCAACTCGAGTCCGAAGGCCTGACCCCGTTCAGCGCGGAGGCCCTGACGGTGACCGCCTGGAAGCAAAGCCCGAAGACGTTTGGCCTCAAAGGCTTCATCGAGCAACACCCGGACGCGAACAAGGTCCTGACTTGCATCATGGGCCAACGCGGCCTGGCGACGCGGGGCTGGTTCGAGAAACGCGGCCAGAAGAGTTACTCGCTCTCCCGGCAAGGCAAAGAAGAAGCCAAGCGAATTCGCGAGGGGGGCGAGACGGTCGCCGCACAACCCAAACGGCGCAACCTGGCGCAAATCAAAGTGACCAAGGAACTGGACAACAGCCTGACGAGCCTGTTCCAGACGACGGCCTACCGCCGCTACGAAGAGGGCATGAAGCGCGAAATCACCTACCGCGACGCCTGTCGATTCTGGAACCTCGCCGACACTGCTCACGGCGAAGCGGTCGACAAGGCCCTCGATCGCGTGCCGCAAACGCTCGCGGCCGTCGAAGCGCTTCTCGTCGGCGGCAGTGTGGAACTCGGCAGCGGGCAAAGCGTCTCGCAAGTCGACCTGAACACCCTGGCATCCGTGCATCAGTTCCTGCAAGAACAATTCTCGCGCCACCTCAGCCAACAGCGCGACAAGCCGCGACGGTTCTAAGTCGCCCGATGATCTCGCGTCGGGCGTACGGTTCCAGCAATTACTTTCGCCGCGCCTGATCCCAGTAGTGGATCAAGTCGATCCGCGTCACGATGTCGACGACCTGATCGTCCTTCGTCGCGAGCACACCGGTGTAGCCGGCCAACAGGAGCCGATACGCCTCGTCGAGATGCGTGAGGATGTCCGCGGTCGGGAGTGGCCGGGCCATGACTTCGCCAATCGGCACCGTGCGTGGGTCACGGCCATCGTGCAGGAAGCGCGCGAGCGTTACTTCGTGTACGCTGCCGACCGGCTTGCCGTCCGGGCCGATCACCGGGAGTTGCGAGATGCCCGTCGACTCCATGAGTTGAATCGCTTCCTCGGCCGTTGAGGTCGGGGGGATCTTCACGAGTGGCCGATCGCCGCGCTTCTTGAGCAAGTCGCCAATCGAATGACTCGGCGCGTCGACGGAAGTCAGCTTGTGCTCGGCCAGCCAACGATCGTCGAAGAACTTCGACAGATAGTTCCGTCCCGTGTCGCAGCCGAGCGCGACGACCAACTGGCCCGGCCCGAGTCGGCGGGCGTACTTTAACCCGGCCGCCACGATGGTGCCCGTCGACCCACCCAGCAACATGCCCTCGCGCCGAGCGAGGTTCCGCGCCACGAGGAACGATTCGGCGTCCGTGATGCGAATCCATTCGTCGACGAGTTGGCCGTTGAACGTCTTGGGCACGAAGTCCTCGCCGATGCCTTCGACCTTCCAGGCTTTCGGAGTTCCGCCGGAAAGCACCGAACCTTCCGGGTCGGCACCGATCACTTTGACATCGGGGTTCATTTCCTTGAGGAAGCGGCCGACGCCCGAGATCGTGCCCCCGGTCCCGACGCCCGAGACGAAGGCTGTGATCTTGCCATCGGTCTGGTCCCAGATTTCCGGGCCGGTCGTGCGGTAGTGAACTTCGGGGTTGGCCATGTTGGCGAACTGGTTCGGCCGCCAGGCCCCGGGGATTTCGCGAGCGAGTCGGTCGGCGACGCCGTTGTAACTCTCCGGCGAGTCGGGCGCGACGGCGGTCGGCGTGACCACGACCTCGGCCCCATAGGCCTTGAGCAACGCGATCTTCTCCGTCGACATCTTGTCCGGCAGGACGAAGATGCAGCGGTAACCTTTGACGGCCGCGACCATCGCGAGGCCGACCCCAGTGTTTCCCGCCGTCGCCTCGATGATCGTACCGCCCGTTCGCAATAGGCCGCGTCGTTCGGCATCGGTGATCATGGCCAGGGCGACGCGATCCTTGAGGCTCCCGCCGGGGTTGCCCGCCTCGACCTTGATCGCCACGGTCGCGGTCAGCCCTTCGGACAGTCGCCGAAGCTTGACGATCGGCGTCCGGCCCACGGCGTGAAGGATGCTTTCGAGCATGAGAGGGAGCTCCGTTCGGTGAGAAGCAATCGCGATGGATCGACCGATCGGCGCGCCGGGGGAGCGTGCGTTCCCCGGGTGCCCGGTGTGCCGTGATGGTAGTTGTGTTAGCGGGGTGAGAGTCCCAGTCGAGAGGAAGTTTGGCTTCTCGCACCTTGAGGGTAACTGCGTCACCGTGAGGCGGGGTGGAGAGCAATCCGAGGGGGGCCGATTCGGCCGTGCATCGACAATCGAACGCCACGTCAAAGGCTTTCGTAGACTGGTTCTGGATGGCACTCCACTTGCAGACGGATTGAGTGCCCGACGCTCGCGAGACTGGAATGTCGCATCGCTCGAACCGCAGTGCCGGCCTGCTCCTCCATCCCACCAGTCTGCCCGGCCCGTTTGGCATCGGCGACCTCGGCCCGGTTGCCCACGCCTGGATCGACGCGATTCACCGGGCTCGCCAGACCTGGTGGCAGGTTCTCCCCATCGGCCCGACCGGGTTCGGCGACTCGCCGTATCAATCGTTCTCGACCTTCGCGGGCAACGTCAATCTGATCAGCCCGGAGTTGCTCGTTCGCGATGGCTTGCTCGCGGCCGACGACTTCGCCAACCCAAAATTTGGCAACGGCCCGGTCGAGTACGATCGCGTCCTGCCGTTCAAGCTCGGCCTCGTTCGTCGGGCCTGGGAGAACTTCGGCCGGGGCCGGGCCGGGCATCTTCGCGGCGACTTCGATTCGTTCAATGCGGACAATGGTGCTTGGCTCTCGGATTACGCGCTGTTCATGGCCTTGAAGGACGTGCGCCAAGGAGAACCGTGGTACGATTGGCCCCCGGAGCTCTTGCACCGCGGCGGCGACAACGCGGTACTCGATCTCGCCCGCCGCGAGATGGCCGACGAAGTTGGCGCTCACGCGTTTGGCCAGTTTCTGTTCTTCCGCCAGTGGGCCGAGCTTCGACGCCATGCCCGCGAGCGCGGCATCAAACTGATCGGCGATGTGCCCATCTTCGTCTCCGGCGACTCGGCCGACGTCTGGGCGAACCCGAAGGGCTACCTGCTCGATGGTTCGTTGCGGCCACGCGTGGTGGCCGGGGTTCCGCCGGACTATTTCGCACGCACCGGCCAACTCTGGGGCAACCCGCACTACGACTGGGCGGCGATGAAGGAGACCGGTTACGCCTGGTGGATCGCCCGGCTGAAAGCGACACTCGAGCAAGTCGATCTCGTGCGCCTCGACCATTTCCGCGGCTTCGCGGCCGCATGGCAAGTGCCGGCTGGCGAGCCGACGGCCGAACGCGGTTCGTGGGTACCCGGCCCCGGCCTGGACTTCTTCGTCGCGTTGCGAAAGGCGCTCGGGGGTCGGTTGCCGTTGATCGCCGAAGACCTCGGCGAGATCACGCCCGACGTGTACGCCCTCCGCGACGAACTCGACCTGCCGGGCATGAAGATTCTTCAGTTCGCGTTCGACAAGCCATCGAACATGTTCCTGCCGCACAACTACGTGCCGAACTGCGTGGCCTACACGGGAACACACGACAACGACACGACGCGCGGCTGGTGGGCCCAGGCCCCCGACCACGAGAAAGCGTACTACCGAAAGTACACGGGCCGCGATGGATCCGAAATCGCGAGCGACCTGATTCGACTGGCGTGGTCGAGCGTCGCCGACTACGCGATCGCCCCGGTGCAGGATTTGTTGAACTTGCCGACGGAACAACGCATGAACTTGCCCGGCACCGGTCAGGGCAACTGGCGCTACCGCATGACGGAGCCACTCGACGATCGCACAATCGATCGGCTCGCGGAATTGACCGATGTATTTGGACGCGGGCGAAGCGGTTGAACGGACGAAGGCCAGTCGGCGACTGAAGTCTTACGTCCGTTTGCGGCGCGGTCGTCCGGGTCGGCCGAACACAATGTGTAAGGGCAACCGAAATTCGGGCAACAGTTCGCCCCCCTCGAGGACATCGCCGATCCCCAGCACGCGCCGCTCTTCGGTCGATGTGTAGACCTCGATCTTGCGCCGGCGTGGGAAGACTTCCCAAACCAAGGTCGTGCCGGCCCGGAAGTATTCGCGTCGCTTCCGGGCCATTTCCTTGCGCGTGTTCGATGGGCTAATCACTTCGACGGCCAAGTCCGGCGCCAGGTTGCCAATCGCCGGCCATTCGGCCTCGTCTGGCAGGTTTTCCCACCGCACGAAGGCCAGGTCCGGCAAGCGGATCAGTTTCGGGGCGAGGCGGAACGGTCCGTCCGATCCGAAGAGTTCGCCAATGTTGTTGGCGGTCAGATAGATTCGAATTTGGTGGGCGAGCCAAAGTGACAGGGACGATTCCTCGAACCCCATGGGCTTCTCCACAAGTGCACCATCGACCAACTCGCAGAGGAACTTGTCGACTTCGACCAAGCGCAACAGGTCGCGCGCCGTCGCTCGTCCCGGAGCGGGTTCGAGAAGAATTCGGTCAATCGGCACGTCGCCGAGGTCGGCCGCGAGGTCGGCCACCGTCCGCGTTCGACGGAGTCGTTGCTTGGTTTCGGTCGTCGAAGCGCTCATCGTGCCCCCTCGTGGGCAGTATAGCCGCCCCGAATGGATTGAGATTGAATCGAGTCGGTCACTCGACCCGGAGCTTGTGTGCAAGTGACGGGCGCTCCGTTCCCGTCGACATACTCGAATCCGCCCACTGGAAAGTCGGAGGTCGGGCTTGGCCGGCGAAGTCGCGAACCGATACGATACCCCGCGCTCGTCCGCGCACCTTTAACCCAACGAATTACCATGTTTTCCCGAGGCACTCTCTCCCGCCGCGGCTTCCTGCAGCGTTCCCTCGCGACGCTCGGAGCCGCCGGTCTGCCCGCCTGGTACGCCGAACGCCTGATCGCCGACGAACCGCGTTCGGCCAGCCCCGGCGACAAACTCCGCATCGGCATCGTCGGGGCGGGTAGCCCGCAGAGCCGGTCACGCGGCATCTACGGCGCGTCCAAGGGTCTCCGCGACAAGTTCACGATCACGGCCCTCTGCGACGTGGACGGCCGACATCTGGCGAAAGCGACCGACGAATACAAGGCCGAAGGCTACACAACGCACGGCTACAAGGACTTCCGCGAACTGTGCGCGAGCAAGGACGTCGACGCGGTCATCGTGGCCACGCCGGATCACTGGCATGCCCTCGTCGCAATTGAAGCGATGAAGCAGGGCAAGCACGTCTATTGTGAAAAGCCCCTGACCCTGAGCGTGGCCGAATCGTTGGCCGTCCAGGAAGTGCAACACAAGACCGGCCGTACGTTCCAGACCGGCAGTCAACAGCGCACCGAGATGCAACAGTTCCGCACCGCCGTCGAACTGGTGCGGGCCGGCCGGATCGGCAAGATTCAGACGATTGAAGCTCGCATTGGCGACAACCCGACGAGCGGGCCGATCCCGGCCGTCGATCCTCCGAAGGAACTCGACTGGGACATGTGGCTCGGGCCAACCAAGCGCGTCCCGTTCCGGCTGAAGGGCGACCATACGAACTGCCACTATCAGTTCCGCTGGTGGTACGAGTACTCGGGCGGCAAGATGACCGATTGGGGTGCTCACCACATCGACATCGGCCAGTGGGCGTTGAACGCCGATCACTCGGGCCCGGTGGCCGTCGAGGTCCTGAAGGCCGACAAGCCGTACTCGGAAGGCGATGGTTACAACTGCCATGCCCACTTCCAGGTGCAATACACGTACGCGAACGGGGCCAAGCTGATCGCGATGTCGGGGGGTGGCACGACGGTCGATGGGCTCGTCACCAAGGACGGCAAGCCGCTCACGCGCAAGCAAAAGAACAAGCCCGACTTCGTGATGGACAAATTGTCCGGCGACGAGAACGGCGTGCTGTTCACGGGCGACAACGGTTCGATCTTCGTGAGCCGTGGCTTCCTGCTCGCGAGCGACCCGAAGATCCTGACCGAGCCGTTGAAGGAAGATCCCGCTCTGTACCCCGGCCGACCAACCAACCAAATGGGCAACTTCCTCGAGTGCGTTCGCGACGGCAAGAAGCAGCCGATTTGCAACGCGCAGATCGGCGGCGGCTCGGTGATCGTGTGCCACCTCGGGGTGATCGCCCTGCAGACGGGCAAGAGCCTGAAGTGGAACGCCAAGGAGAACCGGTTCGTCAACGATGACGAAGCAAACAAGATGCTCGCCCGCGAATACCGCGACCCGTGGAAGCTGGTGGTTTGAAGCGACGAAGGCGGCCAGGGCTCGTTCGCCGGAAGGTGAACGAGCCCTCGGTGTGCGGGCGAACACCAATTCCATAAACTTCCCGTCCCTTGACACCCGGCACGGACGCCACGGGTATACCCCCACGTCCGCCATAACCTCTCAGGAGACATCATGTTCTCTCGCCTGGTTCGATTCACGGCCCTCGCCGTGTTGATTGCCTTCCCGGCCCTCGCGTCGGCCGCCGACACACAGCCGAACGCCCCGTCCGTTCTCGTCCGCGTGCAATCCGTCAACGATCTCATCAAGACGGTCGAATACGTTGGCACGTTGCTCCCCGAGGACGCGCGCGAGCAGGTCAAGCAGGGGGTCGATTTCGTCAAGTCGCTGATCGACGACAAGAAGGGCATCGAAGGGCTCGATGTCAAGGGCCCGATCGGCCTGTACGCGATCTTGACGCCGGAAGTCACGTCGAGCCCGGTCGTCGGCCTGATTCCGGTGGCGGACGAAGAGACCGTGCTGGCCGCCCTGAAGGCCCGGGCGATGCTCGAAGTCAAGAAAGGCAAGGACGGCGTTTACGAGACGACGCCGCCGAACTCCCCTGTCACCGTGTTCTTCCGGTTCGCCAATGGCTACGCGTACATCACGGCCAACGACGCCGAGAACATTGCCCTCAAGGGCCTGCCGAAGCCGGACGCCATTCTCGGTGGCAAGTCCGAGCACCTCGCCTCGGCCACCGTCCGCATCGACCGCTTGCCCGAGCAAATGAAGAAGATGGCCCTCGGCTTCGTGGAGAACATGCTGGCCGAAGGCAAGGGCAAGGAACTGCCAAACGAGACGAAGGCCCTCAAGGCCTTCAAGGATCAGGCGATCGACGAGGTGACGCGCACGTTGCAGTCGCTTCTCAACGATGGCGAACAATTGGCGATCCGGTTGAACGTGAATCCGGCCGCCGAAGAGTTCGCCATGGAACTCGAAATCGGTGGCACCAAGGCCTCGAAGCTCGCCAAGGACATCGCGTCCATCAAGGAAAACAAGAGCGTCGTCGCCGGCGCGATTGGCCTACCGGACTCGGCCATGTCGTTCAATCTGAGCGTTTCGCTCGCCCAAAACCTGAAGAAACTGTTCGGCCCGGTCGTCGACGACGTTCTCGAAATGGCCAAGAAGCAGGGCAACGTGCCGGGTGAAATTCAGACCAAGGCCGAGCCGCTGATCAAAGCCCTGACCCCGACGCTCAAGGCCGGCGATTTGGACCTGGGGGTCGCGTTGATCGGCCCGGACAAGGACGACAAGTACACCGCGATCTTCGGCCTCAAACTTTCCGAAGGCAAGAAAGTCGAACAGGCCGTCAAGGACCTCGTTCAGAAGGAACTGCCGCCGGAGTTCAGCGGCTTCTTCGCGCTCGACGCCGAGAAGCTCGATGGCGGGGCGATGTTGCACACGATCCGCGTGAACAACTTGCTCGACGAAAAGGCCCAGAAAGTCTTCGGCAAGAGCGATGCGCAACTGACGTTCCGCGACGACCTCCTGATCCTGGCGATCGGGCCGCAATCGAAGGAACTGATCAAGACGGCCGCCGCCTCGAAGCCAGCGGATGTCGGCGTGATGCAGTTCAAGATCGCGATGAGCCGGGCCGTCCCATTGGCCGCTGAGAACGGTGGCGAATTGAAAGCCGCCAAGGAGGCGGCTCAGAAAGTCTTCGGCGGCAAGGCTTCGACCGCCGACACAATGACCGTGTCGATCATGGGCGGCGAAGCCCTGACGATCAAGTTCGCCATCAAGGGCAAGGCCATTCAGTTCCTGGCCGCCGCGGCCGAAGCGCAGAAGAAGGATTGAGTTGGTTGGCCGACCGCGGAGTGGTTCGCCACACCGCGGTCGGCTTCATTTTCGCAAAGCCCGCCCCAACGCCCCGACCGTGAAGGCCAGCGGGTACATCTTCTCGAAGTACCAAAGCTTGGCGAAGTAGAAGCCGATCGGTGAGGGATTGGCGAACGTGCCGGCTTCGACGTGTTGGACCAGATATTCGATGCCGCGCTCGGCGGCCGGGTCGCTCAACCCAATTAGCACTTCCGCCGCGACCGCCGTTTCTTCGACGCTTGAAGACACGCCCTTCGCTCCGCCCCAGCCGCCGTCTGGGTTCTGCGCCTCGACCAGGAAGGCCACTCCACGACGGCATTGCTCGGTGTCCGCACGGCCAAGGTCCCGGTAGGCGGCCAGCACGCGGGCCGTGCCGTAGACGGGGTTCTCGTCGCCGGGCACATGTTGATTCCCGAACCACAGCGGCAACCAGGAACCATCCGGACGTTGTTGCTTGCGCAAGTAATCGAAGCCGTATTCCGTGGCGACTTCGATCGCTCGAATCGTTGGCAAGCGACCCTTCGCGGTCTCGACGAAACACGTCTCGGCGAGAGTCTGCACCACTGTCGAAGCGACGAGGTCGTACTTCCAAACGGCGAGCGATCGAAG
>JANLUE010000903.1:0-3199 GCA_031363325.1 Gemmataceae bacterium | reverse complement strand
TGCTCATAATGGCGATTCGGTCGGCCAAGGTCATGACGCTTGGACCGGCTCGTGGTTCAGGAAGCGCTCGATGTCTTTGGCGAAACCATTGGCCGTCTCGTACCGGCGCTCACGCTCTTTCGAGAGGGCCTTCATCACGATCCAGTCGAGTTCTCCCTTTACGAACCGGCCGAGCTTCAATGGTTCCGTCCGGCGGTTCGCGGCGACCGTCGGCTTCGACTCGGTCGAGCTGAGGCGCTTGCTGGGCGATGGGGCCTCTTGTTCGCGGACGAGTCGCAGGACTTCGTCGAACGCGGCCTTCTTGAAGGTCTCGCGTTCGATGGGTGTCGTGCCGGTGAGCAGTTCGTAGAGGATCACGCCCAGGGCGTAGATGTCGGCACGGGTATCGACGTCGATCGCGTTGAACTTCGCCTGCTCGGGAGCCATGTACAACGGCGTGCCGGCCACGGTGCCGAGGGCTGTGAACAGCGTATGCTCGCTCAGTTGCATCCCGCTCGTCGCCTTGGCCAATCCGAAGTCGATAACCTTTGGGACGGCCTTGTCGTCGTGAGATTCAACGAGGATGTTGCCCGGCTTCAGGTCGCGGTGGATGATTCCCTTCTGGTGGGCGTGCTGGACGGCCGAGCAGATTTGCATGAACAGCGTCAATCGATCGCCGACCGTCAGGCGATGTTCGTCGCAGTACTGAGTCAGGGGCACCCCTTTGACCAACTCCATGACGAAGTAGGGCTCATCGGCCGCCGTCGTGCCGGCTTCGAGCAGCTTGGCGATGTTGGGGTGATCCATCAGCGCAATCGCCTGCCGCTCGGCCTCGAAGCGGGACAGGATCGTGTTCGAGGAACCACGGCCGGCCCGGATCAGCTTGACGGCCACGCGTCGCCTGACCGGCTCCGTCTGGTCGGCCATGTAGACCGCGCCCATGCCCCCTTCGCCGACCAGTTGCAGGAGCTTGTATTTGCCGGCGATCACGGTGCCGACGAGCTCGGCCGGCGGGTTGCCGGAGTACGCCCCGGTCAGTTCCTTGTCCGCGCCCGCTTCGAGGAAATCGGCCGCCGCTCCGTGGGCCGCGAGTAGGACCTCGACCCGCCGTCGCAGGGCCGCGTCCGAGCCACAAGCCTCGGCCAGGTAGGCGGCCTGGTCGGCGGGCGATCGGCCACGCGCCGCCTCAAAAATGGCTTCCTCAGTCATGGACCGGCCTCTTGAGATGGGTTCTCTGCCCTCTCTAGCGGAATCCAGTCCCAAAGTCCCTCATCCGATTCCACGGATTTTCGAAAGAATCTCGTGTCCTACCAGAGTCGCTGGATTCCGTACGGATTCAACGCTGGGTCGGAACTGACAACCGCGAATCCTTCGGCCAGCGCCTGGGCGACGAGCAAGCGGTCGAACGGGTCTTTGTGATGGAAAGGCAGGGTCGCCACTACGGCTGTGTGACGTGGTTCAATATGCAAAACATGGAAGCCGTTGTTTGCGATCGCCGACTCGAAGAATGTCGCGTGCGGCACCGACAAGGTGTACTTGCCGGTACTCATCTTGATTGCGATTTCCCAGTACGATGCCGGGCTGACGAATTTCGCGTTTGCCGGGTCACGAATGAGAGAATCGGCTGTTCGACTCAACTGGGGATCGTCCAAGGCGAACCACAGAAGGGCTTGAGTGTCCAACAGCAAGTTCATGGCATGTACTCTGCGAAATCCCTGAGGTGCTCGTCGTCGTCGGAGACGATGGTCAGCATGCCTTTGCATCGGCCCGGGACGGGTACGCCGACCGGCAATTCGGCGGTCAGTCGCGCCACCGGACGGTTGCCGCGTGTAATCACGATTTCTTCGCCGGGGCCAAGTTCATCAATGATCTGTGGCAGTCGCGCCTGGACTTCGTTGACAGTCAACATTGGCATGTTCATAACCCTCCAAACAAATTGTATCGCGGACGAGTCATTTCTTGTCCGCAATGCCCCGTCCGATCCTCGTCCGGGCCCGCATCGAGGAAGTTTGCGACGGGGCCGTTCTCGAAAGGACAGTGCTCTGCCCTCTCATGCTGAATTTGGGCCCAGAGTCCCTCACCGAATTTCACGGATTTCCGAAAGTGCATCGCGTTGAGCTTTTCGGCCCACGCGAGTAAGATCGCCCCGAATTCGGGAGGTCGTCATGCCGTTGAAATTCGATCCGGTCCTGAAAGACGATTTTGTCCGATACGTCACGGACTTTGTCGACGTTTTCGGCTTTCCCAAGGGGCTCCCGATCGAGGCGAAGAACGTCGACCTGTCGCGAGTCACCGCCGCGACCGATGTGGTGCTCGGGTTCGGCAAGCCGACCTCCGAAATCACCGACGTCAATTTCCAGGCCGGCCCCGATCCTTCGATCGACAAACGCATCTTGCTGTACGGCACGTTGCTTCGCCTTCAGTATGAGTTGCCGGTCCGGTCGATTCTGATCCTGATGCGGCCGGCGGCCGACTACAAGGTTGAAGGAAGTGTCCTCGACACATGCGGTGAAACTCGGCTAGAATTCCGCTATGAAGTGATTCGCATGTGGGAGCAATCGGTCGAGACGTTCCTGCGCGGCGGGCTCGGCTTGTTGCCGTTCGCGACACTTTGCCGGATGCCGGACGATGTGCCCTTGGAGACGGCGTTGCACGAGGTGATCATGGAAATCGATCGTCGCCTGGCCACCGAGGCGGCGCACGAAGAGGCGCAACGGCTGATGAGTTCGACGTTCGTTCTGGCGAGCATGCGCGTAGACGCGAACCGACTGGATCCATTGTTTCAAGGAGCAAGAGTCATGCACAACTCGACCGCATTCGATTACTACGTGGGCCTCGGCGAAGCTCGGGGCGAGGCGCGGGGAGAGGCACGCGGAGAGGCACGCGGGAAAGCCTCCGGGGAGCTATCCGCACAACATCGGATTTTGCTTCTCCTGGGCCGTGAGCGATTTGGCGAACCGGACTCGGCCACGGTCGACGCCCTCAAGTCGATCGACGACCTCCAACGACTCGATCGCCTGTCCGTTGCCGTCTTGCGAGCCAACTCGTGGACTGAACTCCTGGCAACTCTGTAACAGGAGCTAGTGTCTTGCTCAACAGAGCCATGACCGCATTCGACTATTACGTCGGCATTGGCGAAGCCCGCGGGGAGGAACGCGGCGAAGCACGTGGGAAAGCCACTGGAGAGCGGTCCGCGCGACAATCGATTCTACTTCGCTTG
>JANLUE010000863.1:0-1076 GCA_031363325.1 Gemmataceae bacterium | reverse complement strand
AGTTCCTGAAGTTCCTCGACGCCACGGTCGGCAAAGGCAAATACCTGCTGTGCCTAACGGCCGACCACGGCATCTGCCCGGTCCCGGAAGTGTCGGCCGCGCGCGGGGCCGATGCCTTCCGAGTGCCGATCAAGCGCTATCTGGCGACGGCGGAATTGATGCTGCGGGCGGTCTACGACCCCGAGGGCCAGTCCCCGGCCAAGGTCCGCTGGATCGAGAACGCGGTCGCTCCGTGGGTGTACCTGAATCATCGCCTGATCGAAGCAAAGGGCCTGCGGCCGGAAGAAGTCGCCAAGACGCTTTCCGATTTCCTGACGCGACAAGATGGCGTGCTTCGAACATTCACGCGGACGGAACTCGAGCGCGACATGGATAGCTACGACACGATCGGCCAGCGAATGAAGAGGTCGTATCACGCCGAGCGATCGGGCGACATTGGCTATCTTCTTAAGCCGTTCTGTCTGGAGAGCGACGCGAAATACCCCACGGGCACGTCGCACGGTAGCCCGCACGCGTACGACACGCACGTGCCGCTGCTGGTCTTTGGGCCCAACGTGAAGCCGGGCATCCGTAAGGAAGAAGTCGTCCCCGCAACGATCGCGGCCATCTTCGCGAAGTCGCTCGGCATCGCCCCGCCCGCGAAGGCCGAATATCCGGTGCCCGACGGGTTGTTCCGGGAGTAGGACAGGTTTCCAACCTGTCCCTACGAGCGATCCGGAGCGGGTCGCGTGGCGACGACACGTTTGGGTTTCGGACCGGTTCTTGTGGGACAGGTTTCAACCTGTCGGCCGCCAGTCGAGTCGTGGGTCGGCTTTCATTCTCGGAGAGTCGTGGGGCACAATGTGTTGATGATTGTTTGGCGACGGTGAATTCGCTTGGTGTACTATCCGCCGTACCACAGCAAGTACAACCCGATCGAACGCTGCTGTTCGGCCTTGGAGCAGAAGTGGGGCGGGGCCCTCCTGAATGGCCTCAAGATCATCCTTCAGCAAGCGCTGCGGATGGTTTGGAAGGGCCAACACCCCACCGTCAAGCGCTTGCCGGGGACCTACCCCGACGGCGTCCGCCTGACCAAG
>JANLUE010000789.1:0-1608 GCA_031363325.1 Gemmataceae bacterium | reverse complement strand
CGAAGTCCTCGGCCTGATCCGGGTCGGTGAGCAACTGACTGTGGTCGAGAACGCCCTCGGCCCCGTGGCCGTCTTCCTTTTCGCCCATGCCGCTTTCGAGTGAACCGAGACAGCCGAGTTCGCCCTCGACGGAAATCCCCTGGGGGTGGGCGAGCTTCACGACGTCGGCCGTGACTTTCAGGTTGTACTCGTACTCGGCCGGCGTCTTGCCATCTTCCTTCAGCGAGCCGTCCATCATGACGCTCGTGAAGTTCTGTTCGATCGCGGACTTGCACGTAGCCACGCTGTTGCCGTGGTCTTGATGCATGACGATCGGAATCTGCGGATAAAGCTCGGCGGCCGCGAGCATGAGGTGGCGAAGGTACGCGTCCTGCGAGTAGCTGCGGGCCCCGCGGCTGGCCTGGACGATCACCGGCGCGTCGATTTCCTTGGCCGCCTCCATGATGGCCTGAATCTGTTCCATGTTGTTGACGTTGAACGCGGCCAGCCCGTAGTTATTGCTGGCAGCGTGATCCAAAAGCAGGCGCATCGGCACGAGCGGCATCGTCGATCTCCGTTGGTTATTCTCACTCGAATTATACGAATTGAATTCGCTCGCGGAGCGAGCCCGCGGCGGCGACCGGAGCGCACGCTCGAGCCACACCCCATTGTCGAACGTCGAACGCGTCGAGTTGCGTTCAACGTCCACTTGGCGATGTGGGGAGGCGTGACAAAGAATGCGGGATGATGGCCCGTCGTCCATTAACTGGAGGGGCCACCGGCGACTAACGAGCTTCTGGTTGATAGTGTCACCGATCGAGATTATCTCGTCGCGTACGGGAACGCCTCGTCGAGCGGCACCTTGGCGAGTTCGATCAGGATGCCGCTGAGTCGGTCGACGAGGATGTCCATCAACTTTTGGCCCTTCTCGGCCGTGGCGGGACTGGGGTCGCCGGCCCCGGTGTTCGTCGTGAGCAAGTGCCAGGGCCGTGTGATCGTGATCCAGCCACGGTTGATCGCGTCGAACTTGGTCGGGCGTGTGCGACCCGAGTCGGCTTTCGCCAAATCGACCAGATTCGGGAAGAACGCGAGGCCCAGGCTCGTCTCCACTTCGTCCGCGTGTTCGCCCGACTTCGCGAACAGGTCCGGATAGACGTCGGTCGCCATTCGGAACCAATCGCACAGGGCGATGAACACGCCCGTCCGATGATGGAGTTGCCGCAGGAACGGTTTGAGTTCATTGCCGCCGTGCCCGTTCAAGAGCACGAGCTTCCGCACGCCCTGTCGTTCGAGCGAATCGACCAGGTCGGTGAGCACGGCGAGCAAGGTGGTCGGGTTGACGCTGAGCGCCAGGGCACCAGGGATCTTGAAATAGTTGGTGTTCACGCCGTAGGGCATGGTCGGCAACACGACCACATTCGCCCCGGCCTTGTAAGCCCGTTCGCAAGCGGCCGAGCCGAGGACATCGACCTGAAAGTTGTCGGTCCCATATGGCATGTGCAGGTTGTGCGGCTCAGTCGCGCCGAACGGCAGGACGGCCACCTCGGCGGGCCGTTCGCGCAAGACGGCGTGCGACGTTTCGGCGAGAACCCAGGGTCGCATCGAATGACCTTTCGATTTGGTGCGAAG
>JANLUE010000779.1:0-5913 GCA_031363325.1 Gemmataceae bacterium | reverse complement strand
CAAGCGACGCGCTCGGCTAGCGCCTCGCGGCTAACGGCCCGCGTAAATCTGGTCGAACACTCCGTCCGACGCGAAGAACCGCTTCTGAATCTCGTCCCACGATCCGCCTAACGATCGGGCGGGGAACAGCGTCAATGCGGGAAACCGATCGGCCGTCCGCTTGCGAACGGCCTCGTTCGTGGGACGATAATAGTGCGACGCGATCACTTCCTGGGCTTCTTCCGTGTAGAGGTACTTCAGGTACGCGTCGGCCGCGGCCTTCGTGCCCTTGCGGCGAACCACCGAATCGACGACGGCCACGTGCGGTTCGGCTAACACGCTCAACGGGGGGTAGACGATTTCAAGTTCTCCCTTCGCCTCTTGCACTTCGAGGTACGCTTCGTTCTCCCAGGTCAGGTGCACGTCGCCGATTTTGCGATTGGCGAACGTGATCGTCGCACCGCGAGCGGCCGTGTCGAGCACCGGCACGCGGCGATAGGCTTGCGTCACATACTCGAGCGCGTCGGCCTCCGAGCCGCTGCGATTCACGATCGAGCCCCACATGGCCAGGAAACTCCACTTGCCGTTGCCCGAGGTCTTCGGGTTCGGCGTGATGATGCCGCCCTTGTCGTCCGTCGAAAGCTTCAACAGGTCCGGCCAGTCGCGAAGGCCCTTCGGGTTCCCCTTGCGAACGACGAAAACGATCGTCGAGGTATAGGGCAGCGACCGGTTCGGAAGCTTGTCTTCCCAGCCCGCGTCGATCAGCCCCGCCTTGCGAACCTGATCGGTGTCGGTCCACAGGGCGAGCGTGACCACGTCGGCGTCCAGTCCATCGATGACGGCCCGCGCCTGACTGCCCGACCCGCCATGCGACTGGCGGATGCCAATCTTCAGACCCATGTCGCGCTCGTAGCGCTCGATGAATCGAGCGTTCAAGTCGCGCCAAAGCTCCCGTGTGGGGTCGCAAGCGACGTTCAGCAGCTCGATTTCGCCCGAATTGCGCACGACTCCGGCGTTGATCACCCAGCCAATCGCGGCCAGGAGATACAGTGCGATTCCGGCGAGTAAAATCCTGCCGACCATCGTGTTCCTCTTGAATGACGACTATGTTTATCGTCATTTGTAAAATAAATCTAGCCAAGAAATTCCGGGTGTCAATGAATCTTTTTTATTTTGATCGGCTTAATGATCTTTTTGAGGCAAGTTGACATTAAGGTGAACCTTCGAAACTCGACGAGTAGTATACTTAAGATCACATAACCTGGCAATGGCAGATGGCGAATTCCGAAAACCCGGCATAGCGGTTGCGTCTCCGAGTGGTTCCCACTCAAGGAGAACCATCATGCGCCGCATCTATTTCCTCGGGGCGGCTTCGGCTTTGCTCTTCGCCCTATCGGCTCCGGCTCAAACGCCACCACCCGCCCAACCGAAGACGCCAACCGGGGGTCAGCCGAAGACTGGTACCCCGACGACGGGCGGAAAGGCACCCGCCGGGTCGCCAACAACGGGCGGGACCGCGAACAACTCGCCGTTCGGCACGCCCCTGTATCAGATGAACGACGTATCCCGCTCGTTGAAGCTCCAGGATGCGCAGAACACCCGGCTGACTGAACTCGGTCAGCGGCTCGAGGATCGCTATCAGCGCGATGCCCAGGGCCTCGATCGCTTGAACGAACGCGAACGGGCCACGCGGGCGAACGAACTCCAGTCGCAATATCGGGCCGACTGGCTCAAAGGAGCACAGGGCATCTTCGACGAACGACAACTGAGTCGTTACCAGCAGTTGCAGTATCAATACGGCGGGTTCAATTCGCTGAGCGATGCGGACGTGCAACGTCGATTGAATCTGACGGCCGAGCAACAGGCCCAACTCAAAGCGTCGCTCGAATGGAATTCAACGCAACTTCAAGGAATCGATCGAGCGGCCACGAGCGATCGCGAGAAAGCAAGCCAACTGTACACGGATTATTGGAAGGCTCGCGGCGATCGATTCAACAAATTCCTGACGGCCGATCAACAGAAGGCCTGGGCGCAGTTGACGGGCGATCCATTCGCTTTCCCGTCGCCGTATTCGGCCCCGCCCGTTCGGAAGTAAGTGTGATGTGTGCTTCGTTCGGGCCTTCGAGTGAAGGCCCGTTCCCAACTCCCGACCGCCTCGTGCTCAAGAACTCTTCAATCAATCCCAGGATCGCCTCGCGATTCGGCACTTGGCCGAGCGACAGGCCCGTCTCAAAGCATCGCTGGAATTGAACTCCACTCCGATCTAAACAGCTTCTCGAACCCAGCAACGCGTTTGGGTGAGCAGCTATCCGGCCGCAACCCATCGCTGGCCGTAAAATACCTTCCGTACCCGAAGGAACCCGACATGTCTCTGACCGACCGGACGGCCGCCGAATTGCTCGCACTCCAGGCTCGTGGCGAGGCGACGGCCGAGGCCATCGCCGACGCGTTTCTGGCGGCGATTCGCGAACGCGAGCCGAAGGTTCGGGCGTTTCAGCACGTCGACGAGTCGGCCGCCCGAGAGCAAGCCCGCGCTGTCGACGACAAGCGGAAACGCGGGGCGACGCTCGGCGCGCTCGCGGGCGTGCCGGTCGCGGTCAAGGATGTGCTCTGCACGCGCGGCACGCCGACGACTTGCTCGAGCAAGATCCTCAAGAACTTCGTGCCCCCCTACGACGCCCACGTCGTCGAGAAATTGAAGGCGGCCGATGCGGTCCTGATCGGCAAGACGAACATGGACGAGTTCGCCATGGGTTCGTCGACCGAGAACAGCGCCTTCGGGACGACCCGCAACCCGTGGGACCTCGAACGAATTCCCGGCGGGTCGTCCGGTGGATCGGCCGCGTGCGTGGCGGCGAGCGAAGCGCCGTTGTCGCTTGGCACCGATACCGGGGGGTCGATTCGCCAGCCGGCGAGCCTGTGCGGCATCGCGGGACTGAAGCCGACCTATGGACGCGTGTCGCGCTACGGGCTGATCGCGTTCGCGAGTTCGCTCGATCAGGTCGGCCCGTTCGCCCGCGACGTATTCGATACCGCCTTGCTCCTGGAAACGATCGCGGGCCACGATCGCCGCGACAGCACGAGCGTGAACCAACCGGTGCCGGCCTACACCCGCACGGTGAACGATCCGGTCAAGCCGCTCACGATCGGTGTGCCGCGCGAGTTCTTTGGCGAGGGGCTCGATGGCGAAGTCGAGTCGGCCGTACGCGGGGCGATCAAGGAGTACGAGAAGCTCGGTGCGAAGGTCGTCGATGTCTCGTTGCCGCACAGCAAGTACGCGCTCGCGGTTTACTACATCGTGGCACCGGCGGAGGCGTCGAGCAATCTCGCCCGCTTCGATGGCATGCACTACGGCCATCGCACGGCCGTGAAGGGCGATTTAATCTCGACCTACGCCCGCTCGCGAAGTGAAGGCTTCGGCAAGGAAGTGCAACGACGCATCATGATTGGCACATATGTTCTGTCGAGCGGCTACAAGGACGCGTACTACGTGAAGGCCCTGCAGGCCCGACGACTGGTGAAGGGGGATTACGACAAAGCGTTCGAACAGTGCGACATCATTGTCGGCCCGACGACTCCCACACCAGCGTTCAAAGTCGGCGACAAGTCGGACGACCCCCTGGCGATGTACCTGAGCGACATCTACACGGTGTCGTGCAACCTGGCGGGTTTGCCGGGGCTCAGCATCCCGTGCGGCTTCTCGAAGTTAGGGTTGCCGATCGGCCTGCAACTGTTCGCCCCGGCGTTCGAAGAGGAGAAACTGCTGCGCACGGCCCGCATGTACGAAGCGATCACGGACTGGCACACGCGGCGGGCGAAGGTCTAATGGAGCGGAGAATCGTCGATGCCATCGCGGGCGTACCAACTTTGGCGAACGATCAATGTGGCTCGCGGCATGCCATCAACATATCTGGAATTTTCGCCAAGCTCGACGCAGATTCTTTGGTTGCGGTTCATTCGATTCGCCGCCGATACCTGGATGACCCATTACGGAGTTAGGCGACTCGATGCCTGCCAATGGCCGCGTCGATCGTCCGGGCGAAAATATCCATCCATTCAGGCCTCGCGCCCGTCGCAGGGGCGGCCGAAACGCTCCCTCCAACTTCTCGGAATTACCCGGCCGATGAAGAGGGCATCGGCCGGGTTGAGGCTGCACGAGCGATTCGCGCCATGTCGCGGGGCGAAGCCGGGCGGGCCGTCGCGTCCTTGGCGAGGCCGGACATGCACAGGTCGGCCAGCGCGGCCGGGATCGACGACACGAATTGTTCCGGCCGAGTCGGGGCGTCGTGCAACACTTTGGGAATGACTTCCATCGGCTTGCGCCGCGAGAACGGCGGTCGGCCGGCGAGCAACTCGTACAGGATCGCGGCCAGTCCGTAAACGTCGACGGCCGGCCCCACTTCGCTCGGGTTGCCGCGCAACTGCTCCGCGGCCATGTAGCACACGGTCCCGAGCACTTCGCCGGTCCCCGTCAGCGTTCGACCGCACCGTGTCCAGCGGGCTACGCCGAAGTCCGTTAATTTGGGTTGCCCGTTGGCCGCGAGCAACACGTTCGCCGGCTTCAGATCGCGATGGATGACGCCATGTTCATGTGCGTATTCAACGGCCGCAGCCAGTTGAAGGAACAACTCGACCGCGCGCTCCGTGGACCATGGTTTGCCCATCTTTTGTTCGAGCGTGCCGCCATCGATCCATTCGGTCACGAGGTAGGGTCGACGCGCGTGCGCGCCGGCCGTCACGAAGCGGACGATGTTTGGATGGTCGAGCCGGGCCAGCATCTCGCCTTCTTGAATGAAGCGAACGAGGCGAACCGAGTCGTCCTCGCCCGAAGTCGATACCACTTTGATCGCAACGTCGGCCCCCGTCGATTCGAGCCGTCCGCGGAACACATCGCCCATGCCACCGCGTGCGACGAACGACAGGTCGCGGTACCCCGGTAGACTCGGGGGCACGAGTTTCGGGCGAACCGGAACGACGGGCATCTCCGTGAGCCCGGCCATCAATCCGTGCAACTCAAATAACTCGGCGAGCCGAGTGGCATACTCGGGAAAGCGACGCGAATACTCGGCCATGTCGGCCGTCGCTCCGGCCGCTTCGCGATATTGAATCTCGCCGTAGACGAGCACGAGCGCATCGTCGATCGACGCGACCACGGCCGGCAACGAGGCGAGGTAGCGCTCGGCCGGGATGGGCCGCCCGGCGGACGCGCGACGTTGCTGGTCCGCGCGTGCCGCCTCGACCGCCAGGCCCGGCGGCAATGGTCGCAAGCGAGCCATCGCGGTCTCGAACGAATCACTCATCGTGATCCTCGATCAGCCCCAGTTCCGACGCCACGCGGTCGATGGCTCGGGCCAGTTGCTTGCGACGCGCCTCGGCCGTCCCGCCGAGTTCGGCCGCGATCTCCGCCCATTCCTGACCCGCCGCCCGGCGATCCGCAAGGTCGCGATCCGACTCGGACAATCGACCGCGGAGTCGGGCCAACAGGTCGCGGCCTTCGGCGACGCGATCCGGCGGCGGCTCGCTCGATGCTTCCAGTTCAACGTCGTCGCCGCTCGCTCGTCGCTCATCGCGTCGCGCCTGATGGTGATAACGCGCCTGCGACGATACCTTGTTCCGCGTCATGCGCACGAGTAACGCGAGCAATTCTTTCGGGTCGTTCAATTCATATTGACCCAGGGCCGCCCGCGCGAAGAACGTTCCCAGGACGGATTGGCACACGTCCATCGAATCGAATTGTCGGCGCAAGCTCGACCCGAGATGCGCCCGCACGATGATCCGGATCGATGGCTCGTAGCGGCGGACCAGTTCTTCGGCCGCCCGGGCATCGCCCGCCCGGATGCGAGCAATGAAGTCGGCGAATGGCGGTTCGTCTGGCATTGGGTTCGACATTGCGAAGTTCTCGTCAAAACACTGTTCGGCTTCCGAATCCAACGG
>JANLUE010000743.1:0-3273 GCA_031363325.1 Gemmataceae bacterium | reverse complement strand
GACTTGGCTCCGGATCGGGGAGCCGCTTCGGCGACACGCAGCGAGCCCCGGCCGATGGCTTCGAGGCCGGGGTCGCCCACGCTAGATCAACCGGAAATTCGCTCTAAGCATGTCCGGTACGGTACTTTTGACAAAAACATTTGTCAAGAGATGGTCGCGGTAATTCGAGCAAGTCGCCTAAACTGTTGCCGTGTGACGGCCGGACGAACGGAATCGGAGTGACGCGATGGAGATCAAACGAGCGGGCGCGCGAGTAGCCGGGCCAGGGCCTGCCGACTACTTCACCGGCACGGTTCGAATCGAGCCGCTGTTCGACGCTCCCGAGCCGGCCCGCGTACTTGCCGCCAGCGTCACTTTTGAGCCGGGTGCTCGAACCGCCTGGCACACGCATCCGCTCGGGCAGACCTTGATTGTCACGGCTGGCCGGGGTTGGGCGCAGCGCTGGGGCGGGCCGGTCGCGGAGATTGCCTCCGGCGATGTGATCTGGTTTCCGCCGGGCGAAAAGCACTGGCACGGCGCCACGCCGACCTCGGCGATGACGCACATCGCGATCGCGGAAAAGCTCGACGGCAAGGCGGCCGACTGGTTGGAGAAAGTTGCCGACGAACAGTATCAGGCGACGCACGAGTGAAGGGTCGCCGAACTTCGGTCATTCGCTTCCCAGTGCCGGCTCATTCGGAAACGCGTCCTTCCACCAGGCCTCCCACTCCGTGCGAAGCCCCAAAGCCTCGACGTGCGCGGTGAGATACGACATGTCCAGGGTGGATCGATTGAGCTGAAGCAAGCTGCAAACATCCGCGCGATCGATCAACCGGTCGGCCTGCAGTTTTAACAGGATCAGATCCTCGCAACTGACGACTCGACCATTCAGGTCGTCGAGTTGTAATGGAACCGCTCGCATCACGGCCGCTCGCAAATAATCGCTATCCGCAATCAATATGTCGACGGGGAACTCATCGAATCGGCCCTTGGGTGTGTAGAGCAACTGAATGAATGCGTGTTTGCCGACTCGCAATACGACCGGTGAATGCCTTGAAGCGAATCCCTCCATCGCAATATGGCTGGCCAGTTCGTCCATCGATTCTCGACCGGGGATTGCCAATAGATCGATATCCCTGGTGAACCGGGCGTGCCCCCAGCGCGACATCGCCAATCCGCCCATCAGGCAGACTTCGACCCCGCGTTCGGTCAGCACGCGCCAGGCGTGCCCCAAACTTTTCAGCAAGAGATCACTGGCCATGACCGGCCTCCCGACGCGTCAACTCCGTCAACAGATGCACCAGTCGTCGGTCGTTCTCGACGATTTGCTGTTGGCACCATTCGCGATATTTTTCCTCGACCTGATCGGGCCCGAAGCGTGCGGCGAAGCCGGCGCGAAGCAATTCGACGCCGGCGTCCATCACCTCGATCCAGACCGCCACCGCCCGTTCGGGCGGCACACGGGGCGGCGGCAAGAGTTGATCGGCCATGGTCGGAGACCTCCGCGATTCGATTGACGCGTCCCGTCATTTTATCGCGGATCGGAGCGTCGAAGCGCGAACGATGTTGAACCCCGCGCCTCCAGGCGTTAAACTGCCCTTCACTCCCGCCAGACTCTCGTCCCGAAAGGCCTCTCCATGTTCGACCGTCGATCCTTCCTTTCGCATTCGGCCGCCATCTCGGCCGCGCTTGCCGCGTTGAAGCAATCTCCCGTTTCCGCCCAGGAACCGCCTGCGCCGACCCGAGCGACTCCGCCCGGTGAGAAGCTGCGGGTCGCGGTCGTTGGTGTGAAGGGCCGAGGCATGAGCCACGTCGGGGGGTTCAACGGCAACCACGGCTGCGAAATCGTCACGATCTGCGATGTTGATACGAACGTGATCGGCCCGGCGATGTCGGCCGTCGAAAAGAAGACCAAGAAGAAGCCGCACTTCGAGCAGGACGTTCGTCGCGTCCTTGAAGACAAGTCGATCGACATCGTCTCGTTCGCGACGCCGAACCACTGGCACGCGCTCGGGGCCGTCTGGGCCATGCAAGCGGGCAAGCACGTCTACGTCGAGAAGCCGGCGAGCCATAACGTCGTCGAAGGCCGACGCATGATCGAGGCGGCCCGCAAGTACAAACGCATCTGCCAGGTGGGTACGCAGAGCCGCTCGAACAAGGGCATGCGCGACGCGATCTCCTGGATTCACGAGGGCAAGATCGGCAAGGTGTCGCTCGGCTACGGGACGTGCTTCAAACGACGCGGCAGCATTGGCCAGGTCAAGGGTGAGCAGGACATCCCGGGCACGATCGACTACGACCTGTGGTGTGGGCCAGCCCCCAAAGCCCCGCTCATGCGCAAGAGCCTTCACTACGACTGGCACTGGATCTACGCGTACGGGAATGGCGATCTCGGCAATCAAGGCGTTCACGAAATGGACAAGGCCCGCTGGGGCCTGAAGAAGGACCTGATGCCCAAGTCGATCGTCAGTTACGGCGGTCGGTTTGGCTACGAGGACGATGGCGAAACGGCGAACACGCAACTGTGCGTCTTCGACTATGGCGACACCGAGCTACTGTTCGAAGTCCGGGGCTTGCCGAGCAAGTCGCCGTACCCCCCAAACGTACTTCCAGTCGACAAATCAAGGGACGGCAGCAACTTCGTCGGCAACATCTGGTACGGCGACAAGGGCTTGGTCGTCTGCCCGAAGTACGATGGCGGCGTCGCGATGACCCCGGACTTTGAAGTACTCCAAACGTTTGAAGGCGGCGGCGACGGGGCACACTTCGCCAACTTCGTCGCGGCCGTCCGCTCGGGCCGACACACCGACTTGAACTGCGACATCGCCGAAGGCCATCTGTCGGCCGCGCTCTGTCACCTCGCGAACATCAGCGTTCGGCTCGGCAAGAAGGAACCGCTCGCCAACGTCAAGGAAATCGCCGGCACGAAGGAAGCGAACGCGGCGTTGACCCGGATGCTCCTGCACCTTTCCGAGAACAAGGTAGACTTGGCGAAGACCGATTGCCTCGTCGGCCCACTGTTGATGATCGACGGCAAGACGGAACGATTCACTGGAAATAACGACAAAGCCAACGCTATGTTGAGCCGCGAGTATCGAAAGGGCTTCGAGATGCCGGAGAAGGTGTAAGATTGGTTCGGCCCTCGCCCGACCCCGGCCTCGCGAGGACCGCTGGCGCGGTCCGCCGCTCGACCGGGGCTTTACTGTGGATCGCCCGAAGCGGGCTCAAAACGGCCTACTTAGAAGTTCGGTTGGTTAAGGAGACCGGATTTGAGCCCCCTTCGGGCGATCCACA
>JANLUE010000677.1:0-3312 GCA_031363325.1 Gemmataceae bacterium | reverse complement strand
CCGGGGGGGGCCCCCCCCGCTCATGGTCTGCCGGGCCAGCCGGGGGCACAATTCACCGATCTTCAATCCAGCGACCGAAGTGTCGATCGGCTGATACGGCCCGCGAATCTCGGCCGGAGCGGCCGGCTTCAGGTCCCAAGTATCGAGATGACTCGGCCCACCGCAGAGCAACACGAAGATGCATGACTTCTCGCCAGTCCCCTTGGCCGAGGAACTACCCCCGACCCGCGCTGCCACAGTGCCGGGCACGCCCATCGTAACGGCACCAAGGCCGGTGGCTTGAAGGAATCGACGACGAGAGAGGGAAGTGTCCATACGAAGTCCCAAGAGAGGGATTACTGGCGGTGGTTGAAGTGTACCTGATCCCGCGGCGAATGTCAGCCGGAAAATGGCCGGCTATGCCGCGAACTTCGTCACCGCGTCCTCGTTCCATTCCATCCCCGAACCCGGCGCGTCGTCGGCGATCGCGAACCCGTTCTCGACGCGAAGTGGGTTCGCCAGGATTGGGTTCCACCAGTCGGCGTATTCGAGCCAGTGGGCGGTCGGCGTGCAACTCATGAGTCGAGCGCTGAGTTCGGGCCAGAGGTGGCTCGACACCGGCAGGCCGTACACCTGGGCCAGCGTTGCCGCCCGCATCCAGCCGGTGACGCCGCCGATCTTCATAACGTCCGGCATCAAGTAGTCCGACGCCCGCGCGTCGATGCCGTGCCGAAGGTCGAGCGTGCCCCACCAATTCTCGCCGCACTGGATCGGCGTTCGGGCTTCGCGGGCGATGTGCGCATGCCCCGCGTAGTCGTGAGCGAGCGTCGGCTCTTCGATCCACGTGAGCCCCTCGTCGTCGAGGACGCGGATTCGTTCGATGGCCTCGACGGGCGTTAGGCACTGGTTGTAATCGACCATGATTGACGCGTCCGGGCCAACGGCTTTGCGAATGGCGCGGATCACGGCCACATCGTCCTGCACGGTCGGATAGCCGATCTTGGCCTTCACGCCCGTGAATCCCTGCTCGGTCCAACGAGCGGCCACCCGCGCCGAGCCATCGACGCCATCGTGGCCAACCGGGCCATAGGCGTGAATCGGTTTCGCCGCGCCGCCGAGCAATCGTGTTAGGGGCAACCCGTGAATTCGCGCCAGCGCGTCCCACAGGGCCATATCGATCCCGGCGAGGGCCATCCCAACGAGCCCCTGCGTGCCGAGCATCCGAAACCGCCGGGCGAGCTTCTGCTCCAGCTCAGCCGGGGCCAGGGGCTCCCCTACCAGCAACGGCTCGCAATTGCGAATCAAATCGGCCGTCGGCCCGAGCGCGGCCGACATGTACGTGAACACGATCGCCCGCCCAATCGCCCCGCCATTGACCTCGATGTCGATCAAAATGAGGGGCGATTCGGTGACGACCCCAGCCGCCGTCCGGTGCGGCTCGGCCATCGGCAAGCGCACGGGCCGAACGCGGAGCGAGCGAATCGTGGTGGCGGAATTGAGGGACATAACAGTCTCCAGCGGTTGGTCGGTTGCGACACCTTAACGATGTGTTCGAGTGACCAAGGGAAGCCCGAATCAATCGGCGCGGCGAAGGGCTCGGGGAATCACGTCCACAAGCTTCGGCGAATCAAGGCGAAGGATTGAAGAACCACATCGCTTCGAGCGCACACCCGTCAATATTCAAGTCGATCGTTACAAGCTCGAAGGCGGCAAAGTTCCTTGTCGGGCACGATATCGCGCCGTGGTCCAAAACTCCGTGTCCCAAAACTCGGTGACAATCGGCTGATACTTGGCATCGTGGTCGATCGCCCAGTGATAGTGCCGGGTGGGAAGGACGCGATCGTCAAAGCCGATACGCACACACCGACCAATGACCACCGATTCGTCCGACGCCAGCCAAAACTCCTCGGCGTTTTCGGCTACTGGACGGGGCAGCCGCTCGCCAAACAGATCGTTGAACGTCTCGACGAATTGCGACGCGCGTTCTGCGATCATGTCGTCAACCGCCCAAACGTATTCGGCATCGCTCGGAAACGCCGCTCCAAGAGCCAAGAGGGAATACAGGACCACGGACTCACGCAAGGCGGCAAGTACAACCGGGTCTCGCGACAGGGCCGCGAGCGCGACCAGGGAGAAATCATCCGACCCAGCCGCGCTCTCATAGGCTTTCGTCGTCAGGTTTGACACGGTCCATTCCGGGTACGTCGCCTTGAGCGCGACCGATAAGACATCCTCGCCGGCCGATAACAAGTTCCGGCCAGTGGAAGGCCGCCCAAAGATCGGTGACTCGGTGACCTGCCTGAGCCGCCTGAAGCCGACAAGCTCCGCGACTTCCGACTCGCGATTTTTCGAAACACGCTGGAGAGCGCGAACGAGCCGGAAATACTCCGTCAATCGTTCGTCTTCGGTGTAGTAACCCTCAATCGGAACATCGGCCGGCCCGACCGACAACGTGCTGGCCGTTTCCCTGGCGCAGCGAAGCAGATTGTCCCGTTCCTGCCGCTTCATGGCCTCGCGATACAGCTCGTCGAGTCCGAGCAGGAAGACCCGATTGTCGACGACTCGGCGTTCGGTTTTCATGTGCAGGTCTTGGGAGTGGGCGGCTCAAGGGAATTCGGTCTTCTCAGTTAGCGACTCCGACTTATTAAGTCACCCGGTGTCAATCCGGTTCGTTTGCCGATTCGGGCGCGCATTTTCGGCCCGACGGTTTCTCCATCATGAAATGCGAATATGAGTCGGGCCAGCCCTCGCGCTCCAGAACGCGATGTGACCCCGTTTGTCGCTTGACGGACCAACCGATCCGCTTCAAAGCGGCCAGTACACGTTGTGCTTTTGTGACGGCCAGTTCATGCTTGAACAACCAGGAACTCTGCCAACGCTTCGGGCACTTCTTCGCCGTGGTCGATCCGATCGGCGAGCACTCGCAGGGCCAATGACCGCGTCGCCGCGGCCGCTTCTTCCCGGTTGGTGCCGTAAGCCATGACACCGGGAATTTCGTCGACGATGCCGAACCAACGGCCGTCCTCTTCCTGTTCAAGCTGGATTGGCAGTGTCATTGAAAAAGTCCTTGCAGTGGGCATCGACTCAGCCAATCGTGAGAAGTTTGGGATTGCCGCATCGGCTACGATCAGCATACCGGCTCGCGTTGATCGGCGTCAGGTCGGCCCTGCCGACGGGTCATGGACGACAAGCGAAAACCGCTCAGCCGGGACATAAGCACCTCGACTGACCATACGGCGTATTCGCGCCCAGGAACGATCGTTGTGCCGTCTTCCGGCCGTCGAAGGCCGACTGCTTGCTCCTCAACGAGACGAAGTTGGTCGGGTCGCGGCC